>JANLWG010000195.1:0-2020 GCA_031364405.1 Hyphomicrobiales bacterium | reverse complement strand
GGCCGCGAGATTGATGTGCTGGTGGACGAGATCGACATCGAGAATGATGAAGCCATCGCCCGCTCGCCGTGGGATGCTCCGGAAATCGACGGTAACGTGTTTTTGCCCGGCGAGACCGATCTCAAGCCCGGCGATATGGTCCGTGTACGGATTGTCGAGGCGGAGGAATATGATCTGGTGGGCGAGCGGGTTTAAGGTAATCCGCCTTAACAGCCCTTCCCGGCTTCCACAGCCTTGATGGCAATCACGTTGTCGCGCTCGCGCCAGCCGCGCTCAAGGCCGACAAGAAAGCCTATGGCCAATGCAAGACCGAGGCGCATTGCGAGGTCGGAGGTATCCATTAAATTATACTAGAACTTTGATAGCCCCGCGTCTTGATCTGGTTCAAATCCCGGGTGATCCGATTGCTGAGGCTAAAACTCGCGGCCTTCAACAAAATACCCGTATAGGCTTGTCAACATGGTGACCCCGAGAATGGCAAGAACCCAATTCACCGCAAGTTGCACGGCTACGCTGATCGACACGCCAACGTTTCCGCCGATGGTACCCAGTCCAAAACCGACAAGCCCGCCTGCAAGGGCCGCGAGCCCGCTAACGATAAACAAAATGAGCAGGAGACCCAGGAATCGCCAAGAGTTGCCAGCGGTTGCGGTCCACGCATGGAGGAGACCATAGTCTTGGCGCCCCAGCGCTATAGCGGGCAATTTGATGCTCAGGCGATAACTCGCGACAATGCTGAAAAGTGTGAGAGCCACAGCGCCAATGACGGCCACAAATTGACCAACGGTACCCAAGAGTACAGCCAAGATTACCAGCACAATGCCAATACCGCCTGCACCAACGACTAAAATCAAACCAATCAGCAAGATGTTGCCGACATAGCGCCAGACCGTCGCATCCAGCCTCAGCCGTTCCATGCCATGCGGCACTTCATCGAGCAGAATGTAGCGATGCCAGTTCACGGCAATCGAAGCAAAGGCTATCATGCCGCAAATGCCCATGATGAGCACGGCTGCGAAAACCTTGGGATTCATCTCTTCGGAATTTCCGAAACTATTCGCCAGAAAATACAGATTTCCCGCGATATTGATCGGCAAGAGCGCCAGCATCCACGGCCAACTCACCTGAAAGGCAAAACCAAGATTGTGGGTGGTTGATCGAAAGGCATGGGAAAATGCTGCCAGCACGGGTAAGGTTTTCATCAAACAATGTCTCGCTGCCGAACGTTACATGGTTCGAGGTCTAGACATACCGCATGGTGAAATCAATAAACTTCGCACCGGCAAGCAATGATGCTTATTGGTTGAGCACTTTCCACTGCTCCTCGGCCTTTTGGGTATTGCCGGTGGTATCCTTTTCCCATTCGGCCCGGGTTGCCTTGTCGGCGTTAAGGTAGAGTTTGCCGTCAACGACTGCCCACGCTTCGGGATCAGGCGTGTACTTTACCCCAGCGGTCATCCCCATGGCGCAGTATCCGCCAAAGCGCGGGGCGTATGTGTCGGGCCTGCTGGCAAACAGATCGCGATGTTCGGCGGTGGCAAATCGCCACTTGGCACCCAGCCATTCGGACTCGAATGCCGGGTTGCCCTTGGTTGGTTTTCCGTCGGTGAAATAGGCTACGGTGTCATAACCCTGGATCGCCACCCGGTCATCGTCGACACTAAATGGAACTTCGGTGCCACCGGCAAATGCCGGTCCGCCGATCGCCAATCGGCTGCAAAAACCCGCCGCTATACCAGCAACAAGAAATTTCCGTCTGGAACCAATCATCGTCTGTCTCCTAAACCGGATGATAATTATACCCGGTTTTGCATACAGACGATATAGTCCTAAAGGCGTCTACACTGAAATTTGAACAGCAACCCGGGCTAACCCGCCAGGCGGAGCCGAATGGAAAATCGCTCGTCGCAAAGAAAGCTCGCGGCCATTTTTATCGCCGATGCGGTCGGCTTTTCGCGGCAGATGGGCGAGAACGAGGAAGGCGCGCTAAGGGCACTCAAGGCCCGGCGCGACATTTTTG
>JANLWG010000176.1:0-1762 GCA_031364405.1 Hyphomicrobiales bacterium | reverse complement strand
TATGGCCGCCTGCTTTGCCCGGTTTCCGGCACCGTAACGGCGATCCGCGAGGAACTTGATGCAACACCCGATGAACGCGCCATAAAGCTTTGTAATTCCGGCATTATCGCGGTTTCGTCTGATACGCTGTGGCGGGGGCTGCCGCGCATCAAGAACGATAATGCCAAGCATGAATACTATCTGACGGACCTTGTCCATGTGGTGGTGGCGGACGGCGGCCGTGTTGGTCTTGAGGTTTGCCCTGAAAGCGAAGTGGCGGGCGTCAACGACCGTGTCCAGCTGGCCTTCATCGAGTGCGAATTTCAGGCCCGCTACCGCCGCCAGCACATGTTGAACGGCGTCACTCTCACCGCCCCGGAAACGGTGTTCTTCGCGGCAGACACCACGATTGGCGAGGATGTGAATATCGGACCGCAAGTTTATTTCGGACCGGGAGTGATCATCGCCAGCGGCGTCGAAATTCTTGGGTTCTGCCATATCGAGGGTGCCACCATTGCGGAGGGCGCTCGCATCGGCCCCTATGCCAGGCTCAGGCCCGGCGCTGAAATTGGTGCCGATGCCCATATCGGCAATTTCTGCGAAGTGAAGAAGTCTAAAATCGGCAAGGGCGCCAAGGTCAATCACCTCACCTACATCGGCGATGCCCGGATTGGCGCCAAATCCAATATCGGGGCAGGCACCATCACCTGCAATTACGATGGCTTCGAAAAACACCTCACCGACATCGGCGAGAATGTCTTTGTGGGCTCGAACACCGCGCTCGTAGCACCGGTCAAAATCGGCGATGGCGCCAACATCGCGGCGGGCAGCGTCATCACCCGCGATGTGCCCGCCGACGCACTCGCCATCACCCGGGCTGAACTCAAGGTGCGCGAAGGCTGGGCCGCCAAATACCGGGACATGAAGAAGGCCCGCAAGGCCAGCAAGCCCGCGGGCTGAAGGGAAGCAGGATCATGTGCGGCATCGTCGGAATTCTCGGCAAGGAGCCAGTGGCCAACAGTATCGTCGAGGCGTTGAAGCGGCTGGAATATCGCGGCTATGATTCAGCCGGCGTTGCCACCATCGGGAATGGCGTGATCGGGCGGCGGCGGGCGGCTGGCAAACTGCGCAATCTCGAGGAAAAACTGCGCGCCGAACCGCTGATGGGCACAGCCGGCATCGGTCACACCCGCTGGGCCACCCACGGCGCGGTCAACGAAACCAATGCCCACCCCCACGTGGCGGGCGATGTGGTGATCGTTCACAACGGCATCATCGAAAACTTCCGGACACTGAAGGATGAGTTGGTTGCCACCGGTGCCAAGTTCGTCACCCAGACCGATACCGAGGTCGTTGCCCATCTCATTGCCCATGAGCGGGCCAAGGGCAAGGCGCCGCGCGAGGCGGTGCGCGATGTGCTGAAGCGGCTTACCGGTGCCTTTGCACTGGCGATACTTTTTCAGGGCGAGGACAATCTTCTGATAGGCGCTCGCAACGGGCCGCCGCTGGCGGTGGGCCACGGGGATGGCGAAATGTTCCTGGGCTCCGATGCCATAGCACTGTCGCCGTTTACCAACCGCATCACCTATCTGGAAGATGGCGACTGGGTTGTGCTCACCCGCACCTCACTCGAAATCTTTGATGCGGAAAACCGCCGCGTCATCCGCCCGATCAGTTTTTCGCAGGCCTCCGCCATGCTGGTGGACAAAGGCAATCACCGGCATTTCATGGCCAAGGAAATTGCCGAACAGCCCGATGTGGTGGGCCACACGCTGGCCGAATA
>JANLWG010000173.1:0-13639 GCA_031364405.1 Hyphomicrobiales bacterium | reverse complement strand
CTTGCCGCCATGGCGGTGACGGTCAGTGCTGGATTGTCGGTCACCTGGAGCGCCTTCTCGGCGCGTCCAGCAGGCTATCTCAGAAACGAGTAGCTTGACTTGCCTCTTCGCATGAATCTAGTGCAGGGTTAGAATTCCTGCCTTCCCCCCTCGCGGGGGAAGGTGGATCGTGCAAAGCAGCCAAGCTTGCGCAACCTGCGCAGGCTTGGCTGCTGCGGCGCGAGACGGATGAGGGGGCTCGCGCAGCTAGTCCCTTCGGCAATAATACGCGCGGAACCACCCCCTCATCCGGCGCGTTCCGCGCCACCTTCTCCCGCGAGGGGAGAAGGAAGTCATGGAGATATATGGTCGTTCTCAACCGCATCTACACCCGCACCGGCGATGGCGGTGATACCGCCCTCGGCAGCGGCGAGCGGGTGTCGAAGGCCCACCTGCGCATTCAGGCCTATGGCACGGTGGACGAAACCAACGCGGTGGTCGGCATTGTCAGGCTCTACACAGCGGCAGCCGAATTCCACCAGCTCGACGCCATGCTGGCGCGCATTCAGAATGAACTGTTCGATCTGGGTGCCGATCTCTGCGTGCCCGACACCGGCCAGAAGCTCGACCATGAACCCTTGCGCATTCTACCCAAGCAATATGAGCGGCTGGAAACCGAGATCGACGAGTTGAATGCCGAACTTTCTCCCTTGCGCTCGTTTGTTCTGCCAGGTGGACATGCCGCCGCCGCCCATCTCCATCTCGCCCGCACCGTGTGCCGCAGGGCCGAAAGGCTGATTGTCGACCTGAAGGGCCAAGCCAGCGAGCATGTGAGCGAAGGTGCCATCTCCTATATCAACCGGCTGTCGGATTTCTTCTTCGTGGCCAGCCGCTGGGCCAACGCCAAGACCTCCGGCGACATTCTCTGGGTGCCCGGAAAAACCCGCTGATGTTCGTGCCGCTGCATGATGATACACCGCTGAGGGTCATTCGCTTTCAGTTCGTGACGGCGGCGATCATCCTGATCAATGTTGCGGTATTTCTGGCCACCGGCGCTTTCACTTCGGAACAGACGCTGGCAATTTTCGCCGTGGGCTATGGCGTGGTGCCGGGCGAGCTCACCGGCCAGATCGCACCCTATGGTTTTGAATCTGTCCTCGCGCCGTTTACGCTGGTCACCTACATGTTTCTCCACGGCAGCTGGTGGCATTTGATTTCCAACATGCTGTTCCTCTGGGTGTTCGCCGACAATATCGAGGATGCGTTTGGCTATGTGGCCTTTGTCATCTTCTATCTCCTGTGCGGCATCGCCGGGGGCCTTTTGCATATCGCGATGTCGCCAGCTTCGGCCGCACCGCTGATCGGTGCTTCGGGTGCGGTCTCGGGCGTCATTGGCGGATACGTCCTGCTTTACCCAAAAGCGCGGGTGTGGATCCTGCTGTTTCTCCGTCTGCCGATCAGGATCGGTGCTGTATGGGTGATCGGCGGCTGGTTCCTGCTGCAGGTCATCAGCCTGTTCACGAGCCGGGATGGCGATGCCGATACTGCCCTGTGGGCCCATATCGGCGGCTTTATCGCTGGCCTCGCCATCACCTTCGTGCTGCGCTCGCGGCTGATCATCCGGGTGGGGGACTGAAACCAAACGTCGCATTCAGCCCCTTCCTGCCGGTCCCGGAATTGACTTGGGGCGGGGGCGTCACTAGGTTCCGCCGCAATTCAGATCAAGAGGTTGCCATGAAAGTCCTGGTCGCGGTCAAGCGGGTCGTCGATTACAACGTCAAAATCCGGGTGAAGGCCGATGGTTCCGGGGTCGAACTGGCCAACGTCAAGATGTCGATGAACCCCTTCGATGAGATCGGCGTCGAAGAGGCGATCCGGTTGAAGGAGCAGGGCAAGGCCACCGAGGTGATCGCTGTGTCAATTGGTCCGGCCCAGGCCCAGGAGACGCTGCGGACCGCACTTGCCATGGGGGCTGACCGCGCCATTCTGGTCAAGCATGATGCTTACGTGGAACCCCTGGGGGTTGCCAAGATTCTCAAAGGCATCATCGAGGCCGAAAAGCCCGATATCGTCATCCTCGGCAAGCAGGCCATTGACGATGACTGCAACCAGACCGGCCAGATGCTGGCGGCGTTGCTCGGCTGGGCCCAGGCCACGGCCTGTTCGAAGCTGGAACCAGGCCAGGGCGAAGCCACCATCACCCGCGAGATCGATGGCGGTTTGCAGACCTTGAAGGTCAAGATGCCGCTGATCGTCACCACCGATCTGCGCTTGAACCAGCCGCGCTATGCATCGCTGCCCAATATCATGAAGGCCAAGAAAAAACCGCTCGATGAAAAATCCCCGGCCGACTACGGTGCCGATGTGACACCGCGCCTCAAGGTCATCAAGACGGTGGAACCGCCCAAACGCCTGGCTGGTGTCAAGGTAAAATCAGCGGCCGAACTTGTCGCCAAACTCAGGGAAGCGGGAGCAATCTGACCATGACCGTTCTCCTCATCGCCGAACACGATAATGCCCATCTCAAGGATGCCACCTACAAGGCGCTCACCGCCGCGGCCCAGATGGGCGGCGAGGTGCATGTGCTGGTGGCCGGCAACAAGGCCGATGGTGCTGCCGCCCAGGCCGCCAAACTCAGCGGCGTCAAGAAAGTCATTCACGTCGAATCGCCGGCACTCGAGCGCCCGCTGGCGGAACCGATGGCTGCCGTCATCGTCGGACTTGCCGGGGCCTATGAGCACCTGGCCGCCGCCGCCACCACCAACGGCAAGAATTACATGCCGCGGGTTGCCGCCCTTCTCGATGTCATGCAGATTTCCGATATTTCGGAAGTGATTTCCAGCGACACCTTCGTGCGCCTGATCTATGCCGGCAATGCGGTGCAAACTGTTCAGTCTACGGATAAAAAGAAAGTCATCACGGTTCGCACCGCCTCGTTCACGGCAACCGGCGAAGGCGGATCGGCCGCCGTCGAGAAAATCGGTGGCGCCGCCGATCCGGGGCTTTCCTCCTACCAGAGCGAAAACCTGTCGGTATCCGACCGGCCCGAACTCACCTCGGCCAAGGTCATCGTATCGGGCGGGCGCGGCATGCAGAATGGCGAAAATTTCAAGCTGCTCGAGAGCGTGGCCCGCAAGCTCAATGCCGCCGTCGGCGCCTCGCGCGCCGCGGTCGATGCGGGCTATGTGCCCAATGACTACCAGGTGGGCCAGACCGGCAAGGTGGTCGCACCCGACCTCTATATCGCCATTGGCATTTCGGGGGCCATCCAGCATCTCGCCGGCATGAAAGACTCGAAAATCATCGTCGCCATCAACAAGGATGAAGAGGCGCCGATCTTCCAGGTCGCCGATTATGGCCTGGTCGCCGATCTGTTCCAGGCGGTGCCGGAAGTCGATGCCGAATTAAGCAAACTCGGCAAATAGTTTTTACCATTGACTAACCATGTTTGCGGAGCGGGAGGCGTCGGCCATCCCGCTCCTTGCATTTTAAGGCGCATTCTTAACAGGAGCGCAGACGATTTCTTCACCGGTCTCCTGTAACCACCGAAAGCGATGTCGCGCGCAACCGGTGAAGAGGGATGGATGATGGCACCACGCTGGACTTGGGCTGGAGACCTGCTTGGGCGGATCGGCATTGTCGCCCTGTTCACGCTGGGTGCCGCGAAAAAATCGCAAGCTATTTACGCTGACTTCGTGGGCTGGTCGGCCTCGGCCGCCAATTTCGAGATATTGCGGCTACTTTCGGAAATCGCCAATCTCGCCTTTCTCGTTCTCATCGTGGCAACGACGATCGTGCGGCTGAAGCCATTGCATTCGGCCGAGGGGATCGAGCCGCGTTTGATGGCGCTCGGCGGAACTTTTGCAATGGGCTTGCTTGTTCTCATTGCGCCCAGCATCGGGCTGCCGCCCGCCCTCAAGGTCTTTGCCCTGGGTCTGACGCTTACCGGCTTTTCGCTGGCGGCCTATGTGCTGTATTGGCTGGGGCGGTCATTTTCGATCATGGCGGAAGCCCGCCGGCTGGTAACGGCCGGGCCCTACGCCATTGTCCGCCACCCGCTCTATACGGTCGAAGAGATCGCGGTGATCGGCGTTCTTTTGCTCAATCTTTCGCTGCCTGCTGTCCTGCTGGTGGCCGTGCAATGGGCGATCCAGATGCGGCGCATGCACCATGAGGAGCGCGTGCTGGGCCTAGCCTTTCCCGAATATGCCGGCTACGCCGCCCGCACCCCCAAATTCATTCCGCGCCTGTGGCGGCAGCCAGCCCGGACGCCAGCCTAAATGTCTTATTTTCCCAACCCCGTCACTATCCTGCTGGTGATCCTGGTTTTTGTACCGCTGGAGCGGCTGTTTGCGTTGCGCCGCGAGCAAAAAATCTTCCGCAACCTGTGGCAGCTCGATACCATCTATTTATTGCTCAATGCCGCAATCGTCGGCTTCGGTTTCAATCTTCTGTTGTTCGGCGCGCTGATGGTGACCACGGTGATGGTGCCCGAGTCCTTGCGCAACTGGGTTGGCACCTGGCCCTTCTGGCTGCAGTTGCCGGTGCTGCTGGTGTTGGCCGACCTGGGTTTTTACGGCATGCACCGGATGTTCCATAAAATTCCATGGCTGTGGAAATTCCATGCGGTGCATCACTCAATCGAGGAACTGGATTGGCTGGCGGGGCACCGGGTCCATCCGCTCGATCAGATTCTGACCAGGGGCGTTTCACTCCTGCCGGCCGCCGCCCTGGGATTTTCGGCGGGGCCGGTTGCGGCCTTTGCGCTGATCTATCATTGGCAGTCATTGTTCATTCATTCGAACACAAGGATCGGCCTGGGGCCGTTGGCTGGCATTTTTGCTTCGCCGCACTTTCACCACTGGCATCACGCCAATCACCCGGAAGCCTTTGACAAGAACTTCGCTGGCCAGTTGTCACTGCTTGACCGGCTGTTCGGCACCCTGCACATGCCGCCGGGAAAAATGCCGCTACGTTATGGTACCGATATGCCGGTTCCGCACAATTACGGGGCGCAACTGGCATTCCCATTTCAACCCGATGCCGCGAAGCCCATGCGCCAGGCCAGCCCGCAGCAGCCATGAACGGTGCTGTGGTGCGCAATCATCTTGCTGCACATGCGAAATGCTCTTGCTCAAGACTTGGGCGCGCTATAGGTTCTTGAAGTCTTTACAGAATGGACAGTAGTTTAACATGAAGATCAAGAACATCGGCGTCATTGGCGCCGGGCAGATGGGTACTGGCATTGCGCAGGTTTGCGCGCAGGCAGGCTATGACGTCGGCCTCAATGATATCAGCCAGGACCGTATCGAGGCGGGGCTAGCCACCATCAATGGAAATCTGGCGCGGCGCGTCAAATCGGCCAAGATGACCGAGGCCGACCGTGAACGCGCCCTCTCCCATATCAAGCCCATCGCCTCCTATGATGGCTTTGGCGATTATGATCTGGTGATCGAAAGCGCGGTCGAGGACGAGCAGGTCAAGCGCAAGATCTATCAGGCGCTGTGCCCGCATCTGAAGCCCGAAGCGTTGATTGGCACCAACACTTCGTCGATCTCGATCACCAGGCTGGCGGCCTCCACTGATCGCCCGGAAAAATTCATGGGCATTCATTTCATGAATCCGGTTCTGGTGATGGAACTCGTTGAACTCATTCGCGGTATCGCCACTGAAGAAACAACGTTTGCCGCGGTGAAGGAATTCACCCTGTCGCTGCACAAGACGATTGCCGTCTCCGAGGATTTTCCAGCCTTCATCGTCAACCGCATCCTGCTGCCGATGATCAACGAGGCAATCTACACGCTCTATGAAGGTGTGGGAGGTGTTGATGCCATCGATACCGCGATGAAATTGGGGGCACGCCATCCCATGGGCCCCCTGGAGCTGGCCGACTTTATCGGGCTTGATACCTGTCTCTCAGTGATGCAGGTGCTCTATGAGGGATTGGCCGATTCAAAATACCGCCCATGCCCGCTGCTGGTGAAATACGTCGAAGCCGGCTGGCTCGGCCGCAAGGCCAATCGCGGTTTCTATGATTACCGCGGCGAAAAACCGGTGCCGACGAGGTAACGGCAAAAACCCGTCATGAGCCTTCCGCCAGTGCCGCATTAATCAAGGCAATTGCTTCGGGACTTGCCCAATCGGCCGGGCCGAGCAAACGGCCAATCTCGTTGCCCCGGCGGTCGACCAACAGGGTTGCCGGCAGCCCCAATGCCTGAAACTCGTTGAGAATGGTGGTAGTCGGTTCAACATAGAGCTTGAGGCTGCTTGCACCGGTTTCCTTGAGAAAGGCCGCCGAGGCTTCGACACCCTTGCGGTCGACACTGATCGCCACCACTTCGAAATCCGCCGAACCCAATTTGGCCTGCAATGCGGCGAGGGCCGGCATTTCCTTGCGGCATGGCGCGCACCAGGTGGCCCACAGATTGATCAGCATGACACGGCCCTTCCAGTCGCTGACCTTGAGGGGCTTGCCGGCGCCATCCTGAAAGGCCGCATCCGGCAGGGGCTTGCGCTCGGGCTTGACCAGAAATGCGGCCAGCGCCCCGGTGGCCAATTCCCGGCTCACCGATCCTGGGGCGCTGATGGCGGCGACTGGCGTTGCGGCCTTGCGCTCGGCACTGTGAAACCAGTAAATGCCGATACCCGCGGCAAGCACAGCCAAGCCTAGTGACAGAAAACGGAATGGGCCGGATTTTTTCTGATCACTCATCCACAAGGCTTTCTGCTGAAAAGAAGGATTTTCGATGACCAACAAAATGTGGGGCGGGCGGTTTCAGGCGGGTCCCGATGCCATCATGGAGGAGATAAACGCCTCGATTGGTTTCGACAAGCGGCTGTTTGCCCAGGACATCGCCGGCTCGAAAGCCCATGCCGCGATGCTGGCGAAGCAAGGTATCATCAGCAAAACCGATGCGGCCGACATCCGCCGTGGCCTCGATCAGATCGAGGCCGAGATCGAGGCTGGCAGCTTCAATTTTTCGCGAGCGCTTGAGGATATTCATCTCAATGTCGAATCCCGGCTCAAGGAATTGATCGGACCCAGCGCTGGCCGCCTGCACACGGCACGCTCGCGCAATGATCAGGTGGCGCTCGATTTCAGGCTCTATGTCAGGGATACCATCGATCATCTCGATGGCCAGTTGAAAACCCTGCAAACAGCCCTCGCCGAAAAGGCCCTGGCGCATGCCGCCACCATCATGCCGGGCTTCACCCATTTGCAGGTGGCGCAGCCCGTCACCTTCGGCCATCACTGTCTGGCCTATGTGGAAATGCTGGCGCGGGATCGCTCGCGTCTGGCCGATGCGAGAAAACGCATGAATGAAAATCCGCTGGGTGCCGCCGCCCTGGCCGGCACGAGCTTTCCGATCGACCGGCACGCCACGGCGAAGGCCCTGGGTTTCGACCGGCCCACCCGCAATTCGCTCGATACGGTGGCCGACCGCGACTTTGTGCTCGAAACACTTTCGGCCTGCGCCATCTGTGCCGTGCACCTGTCGCGGCTGGCGGAAGAAATCGTCATCTGGTCCACCGCGCAGTTTCGTTTTGTGAAACTCTCCGACAAGTTCACTACCGGCTCCTCGATCATGCCGCAGAAGCGCAACCCCGATGCGGCCGAACTGGTGCGGGCCAAACCGGGGCGCATCTTGGGCGCACTCACCGCGCTCTTGGTGGTAATGAAAGGCTTGCCGCTCACCTATTCCAAGGACATGCAGGAAGACAAGGAACCGGCCTTCGATGCCTTCGATTCACTGTCTCTCGCCATCGCCGCGATGACCGGCATGGTGAAGGATATGGTGCCCAACGAAAAAACAATGCGCCAGGCTGCAATGTCGGGATTTTCGACCGCCACCGATCTTGCCGACTGGCTCGTCCGTACACTGAAGATGCCG
Source organism: Hyphomicrobiales bacterium (assembly GCA_031364405.1). Lineage (GTDB taxonomy): Bacteria > Pseudomonadota > Alphaproteobacteria > Rhizobiales > Aestuariivirgaceae > Aestuariivirga. Next base: position 5,768 of record JANLWG010000173.1, on the reverse strand, counting down.
TTCCGCGATGCCCATCAGGCAACCGGCAGTCTGGTGGCGCTGGCCGAAAAGAAGGCCTGCGACTTGCCGGAACTCAAGCTCGGCGATATGCAAAGTGTGGAACCGCGCATCACCAAGGATGTCTATAAAGTGTTGACCGTCGAAGCCTCCGTCGCCTCGCGCAAAAGCTTTGGCGGCACCGCACCGGCGAACGTCAAGCGCGAAGCAAGGCGCTGGCTCAAGCTGCTGGAAGCCTGATAGGATAGTTGCCATGAAAAAAATTATCGTCCTCCTGGTCTTGTGCCTGAGTGTCGCTTCCTGCGGGGTGCGCGGTGATCCCGAAGCCCCGCCGAATTTCACTCAGGCCCAGTAAACCCATGCATCATTTTGCTTACCGCGGCGGCGTGCTCCATGCCGAGGATGTCGATCTGAAGGCGCTCGCCGAGGAAGTGGGAACGCCGTTTTATTGTTATTCGACCGCCACCTTGACCCGCCACTACCGTGTCATGGCGGAAGCCTTTGCCGGCACCGATCACATGATCTGCTATGCCATGAAGGCCAATTCCAATCAGGCGGTGATCAAGACCATGGCCGATCTGGGGGCGGGCATGGATGTGGTGTCGGAAGGCGAATTGCGCCGGGCGCTGGCCGCGGGCGTACCCGCCCGCAAAATCGTATTCTCCGGCATCGGCAAGACGGCGCGTGAAATGGCGCTGGCCCTGAAGGAGGGCATCGCCTGTTTCAATATCGAATCGGAGCCCGAACTCGAACTCCTGTCGAGTGTCGCCCAGCGCACCGGGCAGCGCGCCAAGGTTTCGATCCGGGTCAATCCAAACGTCGATGCCAGGACTCACCACAAGATCACCACCGGCAGGGCCGAGGACAAGTTCGGCGTCTCTTATCGGCGTGCCCTTGATGTCTACCGCCGCGCGGCCGCGCTCTCGGCACTCGATGTGGCCGGCATCGACATGCACATCGGCAGCCAGATCACCGAGCTTAAGCCCTTTGAGCAGGCTTTCAAGCTGATGGCGGAATTGGCCCGGGAGCTTCTGGCGCATGGCCATAACATCCGTCATCTTGATTTGGGCGGCGGCTTGGGCGTGCCCTATCGCGGCACCAATGATGTGCCGCCGCACCCTGATGAATATGCCGCCATGGTGAAGCGTAACCTCGGCCATCTTGGTCTTAAATATGTGCTGGAACCTGGCCGCATAATCACCGGCAATGCCGGAATTCTGGTGTCGCGGGTCATCTATGTGAAGGCGGGCGATGAGAAACATTTCATCATCCAGGATGGCGCGATGAATGACCTGATCAGGCCAACGCTCTATGACGCCTGGCATGACATCATTGCGGTTGCCGAGCCCGCCGATGGCGCGATGATCGAGGCCGACGTGGTCGGGCCGGTGTGCGAGTCGGGTGATTATCTGGCGAAGTCACGGCGGCTGCCGAAGCTTGCCCAGGGCGATCTCCTCGCCACCATGACAGCAGGCGCCTATGGCGCGGTGCAATCGGGCACCTATAATTCGAGGCTGCTGGTGCCGGAGGTTCTGGTCAATGGCGGCCACTGGGCCCTGGTCCGCCCACGCCAGAGCTACGAGGAGCTGATCGGCCTCGATCGCCTGGCTGGCTGGCAGGAGAAGGACCGAACACAATCCTCACCCTGAGGTGCGAGCCCGGCCCTCCACCGGGATCGCCTCGAAGGGTCCACTTGCAGCGGAGTGACATTTGGGCGCCTGGGTTTACATTCTGCACTGCAATGACGGCAGCTATTACACTGGCATGACGCGCTCGGCCGAGCCTGAGAAACGCCTTTCCGAACACAACCTCAAACTCTCGCCTAATTCCTTCACCGCAAAGCGGCTCCCTGTCGTCCTCGCCTATGCGGAATATTTCGACATGGTGGATGATGCCATCGCCGCCGAGCGGAAGATTAAGGGGTGGACCAAGCGAAGAAAGAAGCCTTGATCAAGGGCGATTGGGCCGAAGTGGTGCGCTTGTCGAAACGGCGGGGCGGCAGGGACTGAACCCGTCGTTGATGCTTCGAGGCATCGCCCTCGGCGATGCACCTCAGCATGAGGGTTGTAACCCTTAACGTTATCGCAATTGTGATGGGGCGGGGGTGGGCATAATTCGGCCCTTCTGTGTTATCATGCTGGCCGTCATGGCTTTGTCCGGGATGAATAAAATCGAAGGTAAAATTACCGCCGCGCGTCTCGCCATTGGCTTTGAACGGCTATGGGCGGCGCTGCTCTGGCCGATGCTGATGGCCGGGGTATTTCTGGCGCTGATCTTTTCCGGCCTGATGCCAGCCTTGCCGGTGGCCATCCGGCTGGCACTTGCCGTGATCCTGCTGGCGGCTTTGCTGTGGTCGCTGAAGCCCCTGCTGCAATTATCCAGCCCGACGCGCCAGATGGCGATGCGGCGCATCGAGGCGCAATCGGGACTGGTCCACCGGCCGGTGTCGGCCCGTGACGACCAGCTCGCCGACGACAATCAAGAGCCGCGGCAGCAGGCGATCTGGCAGGAACACAAGCTCCGCCAGTTGCGCCAGCTCAAGAACCTGCGCGCTGGCGCACCGCGTTCGATCTGGCGTCAGCTCGATGGGCGGGCTTTGCGGGTGCCGGTTGGCCTCGCGCTGCTGGTAAGTCTCGCATTGGGGCCGGGCGGTCCTTCGGCCAATTTCAGAGATGCGCTGGCGCTGGCGTCACCCGCCCAGGTACAAGGCCGGACGCTCGATGCCTGGTTGAAGCCGCCCAACTACACCGCCAAGGCACCGATCATGCTGACCAGCCCCGCGATGATCGAGCGGCTCAGAAACGAAGCCGAAATCATCGTTCCCGAAAATTCGACGCTGACTTTGCGCCTGTCGGGCGCCTCGGCACCGCGCCTCAGTTTCCACGATGTGGCCGATGCCAGCTCCGCCGAAATCACCGGGCTCACTGCCACCAGCAGGTTGGACAGGAACGTCTTCCAGTCGGACACCAAGCTGACCCGGCCCGCGCTGGTCACGCTGATCGACGGCAATACGGAAATTGCCAGCTGGCATATCATGCTGGTGCCCGATGCGGTTCCCACCATGGCGATCAGCGAAATGCCCAACGGCGATGCCTCCGGCACGCTCACGGTAAAGTGGAAAGCCACCGACGACTATGGTGTCACCGCCATCATTTCAGATATCTCGCTCGCGGACGAACAGGATGATGGCTTCGGCATCGATGGCAATGGCATCTTCCTTTACGATGCGCCGAAATTTCCGGTCGCCCTGCGCAAGGCGTCGCCCAAGGAAGAAGCGGCCAGCACCAGCGCTAATCTGGCCGAGCACCCGTGGGCGGGTTTCATGGTCGAAATGGTGCTCACCGCGTCCGATGCGGCCGGCCACCGGACTGACAGCGAAGTCCGGCGCTTCCGCCTGCCCGAGCGGCTGTTCGTCAAGCCGATGGCCAAGGCCCTTATCGACCAGCGCCGCCATCTCATTGTGAAACCCGAAGAGCAGGGCCAGGTGGCCCAGATGCTTGAGGCGCTGGTAGCCTATCCTGACGGTCTCATTGAAGGCAGTGGTGACTATCTCGCCATTGCCGCCATCATCTCGCGCCTCAATGCCGCCGCCAGTCAGGATGACGTGGATCAAGCCGTCAACATGCTGTGGCAGACCGCCGTGGGCATTGAGGATGGCTCGATGGCGGGCATCCGGGCTGAACTTGAGGCGCTGCGCCGCGAGCTGGAAAAAGCCCTGGCGGAAGGGGCGTCGCCCGAAAAAATCGCCGAGCTCATGGACAAACTTCGCAGCGCCATGGACCGTTACATGCAGTCGCTGCTGGAAGAAACCGACAAGCGCATGCGCCAGGGCAAACTCGGCCAGAACCAGCAGCAGGGCAGGATGATTACCCCCGGCGAATTGAACAAGATGCTCGACATAATCGAGAAGCTGGCGCAAGGCGGCGCCAATGACGCGGCCCGGCAAATGCTTTCGCAACTCGATGAAATTCTGCGCAACATGCAGCCCGGCGCCCAGTCTGGGCAAATGCAGCAGCAGGGCGATGGAGGGCTTTCGAAAATGCTCGATCAATTGACCGAGCTGATGCGCAAGCAACAACAACTGATGGACGAAACCCAGCGCATGCAGCGGCCCGGCGAAGATGATCCCGGCCCCTACGAAGAGCAGGACAATCCTGGCATGGGCCGGCTGCCCGATGCTCTGGCCGGGCAACAGAATGATCTTGGTGAGATGTTGCGGGAGTTGATGCGCCAGCTGGGCCAGAATGACCTTGCGGCGCCACCGTCGCTGGGTGAAGCCGGAGAGAATATGAAGGGTGCTGAAGGTTCGCTGCGCCAGGGTGACCGCGATGGAGCACTTGACGACCAAGGCGAGGCTATCGCCAAGCTGCGCGAAGGGGCCCAGGGCATGGCCGAACAATTGATGCAGCAGGGCCAGGGCCAACAGGGCAATGAGGGCCGTCATGGCGAGGCGCGTGGCGACAACCGCGATCCGCTCGGCCGCCCCGAAGCCAACCGCGGGGAAGATACCGGCCCCGAAAATCCCATGGTGCCTTCGGAGCTGGCCCTGCGCCGGGCCCGCGAAATTCTTGAAACCCTGCGCTCCCGCGCCAACGAGCTGCAATTACCCAAACTCGACCGCGATTACATCGACCGCCTGCTGCGTGGTCTCTACTGACGTTGGGCGGCGAGGGTTATTGCGCCGGCGGCAAGCTTGCGCGCAACCGGACACTAAAACGTGATCAACTCTTGGTGACTGTTGTGATGCCGGTCACAGCCGGAGAGGCGCCGATAGTGGACTGTGGGCGGCAAGGGAAACACATGGCCAGACCCGCAGATTAGGTGTTGTGCCCCCGCTTCACCGGGGTCGGGCTGTTGTTTTCGAATGAGGAGGCGGTTGTAAACCTCCTCTACCGCCTCCTCAATCCTACCCGTTCAAATCCTGGAGTTGGCCCGGCGCCTCGAACCGGTGCATAATCGCCGCTCAATCCGAGCGCAGGTGCGGCACTGGAAATTTTCTCGCTGGTTCCCGGCTATTGGCTGCAGCAGACCCTCAATGGTGTCATGCTGGCGTGTCTCTATGTAATGCTGGCCATGGCCTATGCCCTGCTTCAGGGCATCACCAACCGGATCATCCTGTCATTCGGCGACTTTGCCACCTATGGCGCATTCGCGGCGGTTTATGCCGGCCTGTGGGCGCTGCTTGGCGGCAACGACAGTGTCGCGGTGATGGCGGTGGCACTGGTTGCCAGCCTGATCGCGGCAGCCGGCCTTGGGCTGGTCAGTCATGCCTTGGTCTTCGCCCCCATCATGCGAGCCCCCAACCAGGCGGTGATGATCGCCTCAATCGGCCTGTCGATTGTCTTGCAGGAAGTCATGCGTCTGCAATCAGGCGCGCGCGACCAGTGGCTGCCGCCGTTGTTCGACAATTCATTCAGCCTCGCCGCCGGCGGTTATCCGGTGCATGTGGGCGTCACGCAAGTCCTCGTGGTTGCCACAGCCGCCGCCACCCTGGTCTTCGTGCTGGCGGTCATGCGCCATACGGCGGCGGGACGGTTATGGCGGGCAACCGCGCAGAACGTGGTGCTGGCGCAATTGTCGGGAGTTGATACGCGAGCTGTCTACATGTGGTCATTCGTGGCAGCCAGCGGGCTCGCCAGTATTTCCGGGTGGATTGTCGCTGTGTCCTATGGCGGGGTGAGCTTCGCCATGGGGCTGGTACTCGGCTTCAAGGCGATGTTTGCCGCCATCGTCGGTGGTTTTGGCACAATCGGCGGGGCGATTGCCGGCGG
>JANLWG010000156.1:0-3183 GCA_031364405.1 Hyphomicrobiales bacterium | reverse complement strand
CGACGGCATGTCGATCCTGCGCCAGGACATGAACAATCCCCATGGCCTGCTGCTGGAAGGCCAAGTGCTCTATGTGGCGGAGGAGAGCCGCGTCCTCAAATATGATTTCGATGGCGCCACACTCAGCAACGAGCGGGTGATCCTCGATGGCATCCCGCAAGATGGCATCCACACCTCGCGCACCCTGAAACGCGGGCCCGATGGTTTTCTCTATGTCTCAGTAGGATCAAGCTGCAATGCCTGCATCGAGAATCATCCCTGGCGCGCCGCAATCATCCGCTTCAAGGAAGGCCAGACCCCTGAAATTTACGCAAGCGGCCTGCGCAACACCGTGGGCTTTGACTGGCAGCCCGGAACCGGTGGGCTCTACGGCGTTGACAATGGCCGCGACAATCTCGGCGAAGATATCCCCGATGACGAGGTGAACCTGATCGAGCAGGGCAAGCACTATGGCTGGCCCTTCGTGCACGGCGCGCAAGTGAAAGACCCGGAGCTTTTCACGCGCATGCCCACTGGCCTTGTTGTCACCCCGCAAGCCCACGGTCTCGGCGGCCACGTGGCACCGCTGTCGCTAACCTTCCTGCACGATGGCTCGGCCCTGGTAGGCGAGCATGGTTCGTGGAACCGGGAGAAGAAGGCGGGCTACCGCATCGTCCGGCTGATGTTCGATGGTCAATCAATCCGCGATGAAGTGTTTCTCTCCGGCTGCGAACTCAACGAAGACGTCATTTGCCGCCCCGTCGACATTCTCGAAGCGCCCGATGGCAGCCTCTATGTGAGCGATGATTATGCAGGGGCGATCTACCGGATCGCGAAGGTGAAGTGAAAGCGGCGGGGCTGATTGCCCAATGCTGCTTTGCTTCCTTTTGAATCGCCCCTCCCCATTCTGTCATCGCCGGATTTATTCCGGCGACCCATGGTTCATCACGGCAGGTGCAGGGACCCGCGGAAAAATAGGTCCCCGCAATAAATGCGAGGATGACAAAAAGGAAGAGGCTCGCCTCCTGTTTCAATCAAGAACAAATGGGCTTCAGGTGCAAACCCTGCTCAAGGTTAAACTCACCAAACGCAACTTGACCTACAAGCAACTAAGCGACAAGATGGTTGAAATCGGGATGCAGGAATCGGAGCCGAATATCCGCAACAAGCTTTCCCGTGGCACATTCAGCGCGGTGTTCCTGATCCAATGTCTGACGGCAATGGGGGCAAAATCACTGGAGTTGTGACCGCCCTGTTTCTGGTCCTGAGCATCGGATTGACAGCTCTTGCTATTTGGGATGCAGCCGTTTCACATACCGAGGATGCCATTGGTGCACGCCAGAGCGCACGCGAATATGCCGAGAATGCCAAGAAGCAAATAGCGGAAAGCTGCGTTGGTTCCGAGCCTGTCGCTCTGCGTGAATGCATACAGAAAATAGTAGAAGCCACAGATGAGAACGAGCGCGCCGAGAATGACCTTGTAGCGCAAAAAGACATGGCCCGATGGGCGTTCTTTCTCCTGATTGCGTCAATAGTCGGGACCGCCTTGACTGGCGTCGGCATTTGGTTCGTCCGCGAGAACCTCATTGAAATGCGTTTGGCGCGAAAAATCGGTGACGAAGCCGTCTCCACCGCTCAAGACGCGAACAAAATTGCCCGTGAAAACATTCATGCCGAGAACCGTTCTTGGCTGAAAGTTGAACCAATCAACATCGGGCCAGTGAAATTCGAGAATGGAAGAATAAGATTGGAAGTGACTTTTCAAGCTAAAAACATCGGCCGCAACCCAGCTATCAATGTAATTCTCTTTGCAAAATTCTTCAGCGGTAGGGGGTTCGTCATATCGAATGGAGCGCTTCAAGATACTACTCATTTGCAGATGATCGCCGTGAAGTTCATCAAATCGTCTACTGGTTCCCTTCTGTTTAGTGGGGAAATCACTCAGTGCAAAATTTCCGCCAATGCCGAGCTCGACCCCGAAACCGAACGCAAGGCTGACGAACAAATTAGCCTTGGCGTTCCCCCACAAAATCTTGTGGTCAATATAAGTGCGGTTTTCGGAGCCATCTACCAGACGGCTGGGTTCGAGAATTTCTGCCATACCGCACAAATCCTCATTATCAGGAGGGCAGATGGCCTCCCACTTACCGCCGAGAACGGCGAGGTTTTAGCTGACGGATTGCGCGGCATCGTGTCGCCTAGCCCATATGTCATGACTTGAAACAGTAAGCACTATTGCTACAACTATGCCTAGCATATAGCCGCTTGGTGCGTTTGCTACCTAGTGCCGTGAAGTTCGGCAGAAAGCCTATGTTTTTGGCAACGCAGCATAGATTTTTGGCTGTGTGATAATTTAGTAAACATATGAAATAATTGACTGAAATACAGATATGCAAAATTTGCAATACTCTTTTTGTTGCGCTGCACCTAGATTGGAGCGGTGAACAGCAACCATCCACAGGTCAAACCAAAGGGGAATGACAATGTTTGAAGCTTTGAAAAGCCGTTATGCAAACTGGAAGCTTTATAGCCGCACGGTTTCCGAGCTGGAAAGCCTGAGTAACCGCGATCTCGCCGATCTTGGCATCGCGCGTTCCGATATTCCGCGTCTGGCCCGCGAGGCGGTGCGCAGGTGATCATCTTCTCCGGTCTTGCCACGGCGTTGGCGCGCGGGCGCCGGCTGCAGGCTTATCGCCAGGCCCGCAGCGAAGTTGAAGCGCTGTCGGATGCCGATCTCGCCGACATCGGGCTGAAGCGCTATCAATTGGGCCATGTGGCCCGGGTCAGGGCGCTGGGCTAACCGCCCCGCCTCCATCCACATCACTAACCAGGGCCGCCAGCCTGCGAAAGCGCTGGCGGCCCTGGTGTTTTTGGTTGCCAGCCCACCGGCGTCAATCTGCCTCCTGTTGACGGTTGCGAGTCTCAATCCGCTGTGATACTCAGCCCCCGCGGCGGGGCGGGGGCTCCGGTTCGTACGTGTGCCTTTGCGCAGGCGGAAATCCAGCATTTTCGAGCGTCAGTGCTTTCCCGGCGGGGAAGCTTCAGCGCAAGACTGTATCGAAAGACCGATCGTGGCAACCACAGATCAGACCGTTTCAGGGGTTCCGGGCCGCTATGCCAGCGCGCTGTTCGAACTCGCCGGTGAAGAAGAGTCTGTCGCCCAAACCGGTGCCGACCTCGCCTCGTTTCAGGCGGCCATCGATG
>JANLWG010000155.1:0-10908 GCA_031364405.1 Hyphomicrobiales bacterium | reverse complement strand
TTCCTTTACCTCGGTTTCGATTGATCCGCCTTTGCTGCTGGTGTGCATTGGCAAGAAAGCCGCCAGCCACGATAATTTTTCCAGAGCTCCGGGTTTTGCCGTCAACATTCTTTCGGAAAAACAAAAAACCGCTTCCGGCATATTCGCCTCCAAGCGGCCCGACAAGTTTACCGACGTGGCCTGGCACGAAGCCGAGTCGGGCAACCCCATCATTGATGGCGCCGCCGCCTGGTTCGATTGCGTCCGCCACCAGATCATCGATGCCGGCGATCACATCATCATGCTCGGGGCGATCCGCGGCTTTGCCCGCGCCGACGCCAATCCGCTGGGCTATGCCAGAGGCGGCTATGTAACCTTGGGCCTTGAACAAGAAGCGGTGAACGCCGCATCAGGTGGCCGCACCGTGGTTGGCGCCATCCTCGAATGCGGTGGCCAACTGGTGCTGGCGCGGGATGCGGCATCAGATGTGATGTACCTGCCTGAAGTGGGCCGCACCGGCCCCTCCGGCAGCGCCTCGCTGCTTCATGAAGATCTGCGCCGCGCCGGCCTCGAAACCGGCCTGGGCTTCCTCTTTTCCGTGTTCGAAAATCCTCAGACCAAAGTGCAGTTCATCTACTATCGCGGTGACGCCACCTTGCGTGACAAGAACGCCTATGAACTCGCCGCCTTCGATGCGATTCCGTGGGACCGCCTGCCCGACGAAGCCACCCGCATCATGCTCAGGCGCTATGCCGACGAGCGCCGCCAGGGCCGTTTCAAAATCTATTCCGGCGACCACGGCAGCGGCGAAATCCGCGCCCAGGATTGAGCCGGGCCGCGCCCCATGAAATTCCCGCCCGTGGTTCGCAATCCCTTTGCCGCCGTCGCCGGTCACCTGCTCTGCGCCTGCGAATAACATGCAAAGGCTGTCGCGCATCACCTGCCCGCCACTGCGCTACGATCCGGCAAATCTCGAAACCGGCATCGTGCATCTGGGTGTTGGCGCCTTTCACCGCGCCCACCAGGCGGCCTACACCGATGATGTCTTGAAAACCGGCGATCATCGCTGGGGCATCATCGGAGCAAGCCTGCGCTCCGCCGGCGCCCGCGATTCACTGAGCCCGCAGAATTTCCTCTACGCGTTGTCCGAACGCGATGCCACCGGCGAATACTGCCGCGTCATCGCGTCATTGCGCGGCATTCTCGTGGCGCCAGAAAATCCAACCGCGCTGATCGAAGCCATGTGCCAGCCCACGGTGAAGATCGTCTCCCTCACTGTCACCGAAAAAGCCTATTGCCACGATCCTGCCAGTGGCGAACTGAATGAAGATCACCCCGATGTGCGCCACGATCTGGCCCATCCGCGAACGCCGCGTTCCGCCCCGGGTTTTCTTGCCGCCGCCTTACGCCAGCGCAACCGGCTCGGTCTTCAACCGTTCACCGTTCTGTGTTGCGACAATCTCCCCTCCAACGGCCACACCGTTCGAAAAGTTGTCGGCCGTCTCGCCGCGTTGCAGGATCACGGGTTCGGCCGCTGGCTCGCTGGCACAGTTGCATTTCCTTCCACCATGGTCGACCGCATCGTGCCCGCCACCACCGGTGAGGACCGCACTCGCATCGCCGCCAGCCTGGGCCTTCACGATGCCTGGCCGGTGGTCACCGAAACCTTCAGCCAATGGGTGATCGAGGATCGTTTCCCGCAAGGGCGCCCGGATTGGGCCGCCACCTTCGTCAACACTGTCGCACCTTTCGAAGTGATGAAACTGCGGCTGCTCAATGGGGCGCACTCGTCGCTGGCCTATCTGGGTTATCTCGCGGGTTATGAAACCGTTGCCGGCGCCATGAATGATGCCGCGTTCGGCCATTTTATCGCACACCTCATGCACAACGAAGTAACACCCACTCTCAACGTGCCGCCCGGCGCCGATGTCGCCGCCTACAAGCAGGCCCTGCTCACCCGCTTCCGCAATCCTTCGCTGCGCCATCTCAACTGGCAGATCGCCATGGATGGTTCGCAGAAATTGCCACAGCGCCTGCTCGGCACAATCCGCGACCGCTTGCGGCACAACGCCCCCATCCCCTGCCTCGCCCTCGGTATCGCCGGGTGGATGCGCTATGTCACCGGCATCGACGAGAAAGGTGCCGCTATCGACGTGCGCGATCCCTTGCGCGACGAGTTGCGCAAGCGCGCTGACTGGGCAGGCCTTGATGCGGCAAAGCTGGTATCCGCACTTCTTGCTCTTGAGCCGGTGTTCGGCAAAGACCTCGGCAACCATCCCGGCTTCACCTCTGAAGTCACTGCGGCGCTCGACAGCCTGATCCGCCTGGGCGCCCGCGAAACCCTGGAAAACCTCCGGAGAAACCCCCGATGAAACAAACCTGGCGCTGGTTCGGCCCCGATGATCCCGTCACCCTCGCCCATGTGCGTCAGGCCGGCGCCAGCGGCATTGTCTCGGCACTTCACCACATGAACCGCGGCGAGGCCTGGACCGGCGATGAAATGCAAAAACGCAAATCATTGATCGAAGCCCAGGGCCTCACCTGGGATGTGGTCGAAAGCATCGCCGTTCCCGAAAACATCAAGACCCGGCGTGGCAATTTCCGCCAGTTGATCGGCAATTACCAGGCCTCGATCCGTGCCGTGGCGCGCGCCGGCATCAAAACCATCTGCTACAATTTCATGGCGATCACCGACTGGACCCGCACCGATCTCGCCTGGCAACTGCCCAATGGCGGCACCGCACTGCGTTTCGACATGGTGGATTTCTGCGCCTATGACGTACTGATTCTCAAGCGCCGGAACGCCGAAGCCGATCATCCGCCTGAGCGCATCGCGGCCGCTCAAAGCCGTCTCGCGTCATGGCCCGAAAGCCGGATCGCCGAACTTGAGCGCAATCTGATCGACTGGGTGCCCGCCCGCGAGACGATCTACGACCGCGCCAGTTTCCTGCGCCAGCTCGATGAATATCGCGATCTCACCGCCGATGGCCTGCGTCAGCATCTCGTGGCTTTTGTGGGCGAGATTGCCGCAACCGCAACCGAGGCCGGCGTAAACCTCGCCATTCATCCCGACGATCCGCCCTTCCCGCTGTTTGGCCTGCCGCGCGTCAATTCGACTGCCGCCGACTCGCGCAAGCTTCTGGCCGCCATCGACACGCCAGCCAACGGCCTCACATTGTGCACCGGTTCCTATGGCGCCAATCCCGCCAATGATCTCGTGGCCATGGCCAGGGAATTCGGCCCCCGCATCCACTTCGCCCATCTGCGCAACACCACCCGCGAACCCGATGGCTCTTTCTATGAAGCCGAACATCTGGATGGCGACACCGACATGGTCGGCGTTGTGGCGGCACTCCTCGACGAAGAAACCAGGAGTGCCCGCACCCTCCCCATGCGCCCGGACCACGGCCATGTCATCATCGACGACATCGGCAAGAAGGTGAATCCCGGCTACTCCTGCATCGGCCGCCTCAAGGGACTGGCCGAACTGCGCGGCGTCATCCGCGCCGTTGCGGCGTTTCGCGCCGGCCAGGTAAATTAGCGGCCGGCCGGCAGGCCCTTCATGAACGCGGCGAATTCCTTGTCCTCGACCGCCACCAGATGTTCGGGCCCGGGATAGATGCCAGCTTCAACATCGGCGCGGAATTCCTTGAAGGCGGCGATCCGTTCCTGTTGCAGCCGGTCATATTCCGCCCTGAAATTGCGGTAGACCTTGGCGTGCCGGGGCCGGTGGCCGCGGGTGTAGCCCAGCACATCTTCGGCGAAAAGATACTGCGCGTCACCCCCCCTGCCTGCTCCCATCGACAGCATGATCAGCGCTGTGCGTTTGGAGATTTCAGCCGCGACCCGGTCGGGCACCACTTCCAGCTCGGCCCCGATGGCGCCCGCCGCTTCCAGCTGTTTCACTTGGGCAAAAACCTGCAGGGCGCTCGCCGCGGTTTTGCCCACCGCCTTGAAGCCGCCGGTCCAGGTGGCTTTCGACGGCACCAGCCCCACATGACCGATGACCGGAATGCCTTCCGCCGCCAGCCTGGTGATGATGTCAATGCTGGCCGCGCAATAAACCGCGTCGCCACCGGTCATCAGGGCCGCATGGGAGGCGCGGATATAGTCTTCATAGGTGCACAGCGGGCCATAGAGCAGGCCCACTTGCACAAAACAATCACCCGCCGCGGCCCGCATCTCCGCCGTCCAGACGGGTGCGATGATCGACAGAATGTCGATGCCTGCGGCACTGGCGGCGGCGGCTTCATCGGCGGTATCGACAAACAGCATGGTCAATTGCCGCGTGCCCTTCAGGGCCCGCAGGCCGGCAACGGTCAGACGGTTGTTTTTCATGCGCACTCCCCCATTATCGATAGAATTCCGGCTTGTTGACGGCGGCAACCGCGACCGCCGCCCCGCGCGCCAGGGCGGCAACACCTGCCTCCGCGACCAGCGCTGCGGCATATCCATCCCATGCACTGGCCCCCGCCGGCCTGCCGGTCTCAATTGACTTGATCCACGCCTGCAGCTGCAAACGGTAAGCCTCGGCAAACCGTGGCCGCCAGTCGTCCGGATAGCGCACCGCTTGCAGGCCATTGAGGCTGATTTCGCTGCCCGCCGGAGACCCGAGCGCCACCGTGCCTTTTTCGCCGACAAGCTCGCCGCGCACATCATAGCCATAGGCCGCGTTGTTGTTGATCTCGATATTAACCAGCTGCCCCTTGGTGGTTTCGGCCACCATGAACACCGGAGCACCCGGCTTTCCCGCCGCCACCCCGGAAGGCCGGAATACGCTGATCGACTTGTAGTCGGCCTCCAGCAGCCATCGCGCGATATCGAATTCATGCAGGGCGGAATTGGTGATTGCCATGCTTGAGGTGAACCAGGGTGGCGCCGAGACATTGCGGTGAAAACAGTGGAACATCAACGGCTGGCCCACGGTGCCGCTTTGAAGAACGGCTTTCATGTCGGCATAGGAAGGGTCGAAACGGCGCATGAACCCCACCTGCACAAGGCGCTTGCCGCCGCGCATTTCGGCGTCAATGACCCTCAGACATTCGGCCGATGCGGGCGCCAGCGGCTTTTCGCAGAGCACCGGCTTTCCGGCCTTGATGGCGGCCATGGTCAATTCTCCATGGGTGGCATCGGGACTGGCAATGAGAACCGCATCGACGTCAGGGCGTTTGATGACCGGTAATGGATCAGCCGCCGTATTGGCCACGCCCCATTCCGCCGCCACGGCTTTGGCTCTTGCCGCGTCGGCATCGCAAACTACCTGCAATGTCGCGCCGGAAATCTGCGTTGCCAGCGTTCTTGCGTGGTCAGCGCCCATGACACCCGCACCAATCAAACCCACTCTGATCGTCACCCAACTGCTCCAGCCGTCATGGCGTTTTCCCTTGCCGCCTCAGGCCCGATACCACGCCTGCGCCGGTACTCAAAATTCGAAGTGATACCTTCTTGCAAATACTGCCATGCTGACCTATTGCCCGCATATGAACCCAACCATCAGGAATAAAATGTACAAACTGGATCAGAAGCTCGCCAACATCCGCCAAGGCCGTTACACCCGCAACGACTTCATCATCGCCGACGCGAAAGACGGTGACATGGGCCCCAGCATGACCTCGTGCGGACCCAAGCGCGCCAAGGACGGCAGCTCGACACGCTATTACACCAGACCCGAATTCCTCCAGAACATCCGGGCCGTCGTCGAGCAGAACATCGTCGACATCATGCTGACCTCCGCCTCCAATCTCGAAGCCCTGACCGAAATGGGGGTCTACCGCAACAGCACCGTGAAGCCGGCGATCCGCGCCAACGATACCACCGACATCTGGGTGGTGCGCGGCGCTGATTATGCCAGGCAGCCCTCGCGCCCGTTCCGCACCGCCTCATTGCCGCGGGTCATGCCGGCAACCGATCTTGGTCTCTACTCGATGACTTTCAACAATGACCTCGACCACGATATGAAGTCGCTGGACGCCTTCGCCGAGTTCCGCGCCGATGCCGCCCGCCACCATTTCAAATATTTTCTTGAGGTCTTCAACCCCAACGTCGATTGCCGCATCGCTCCTGAATTGATGCCGCATTATGTCAACGACTGCATCATGCGCTGCCTGGCCGGCGTGGTGAAAGCCGATCGTCCGCAATTTTTGAAGATCGCCTACAATGGGCCAAAGGCGCTTGAGGAACTCGCCTCCTACGATCCCAGCATCATTGTTGGCGTGTTGGGCGGTGGTGCCGGAACCACCCGCGATTGCTTCGAGCTGTTGAGCCAGGCCGAAAAATACGGCGCCCGCGTCGCCCTCTTCGGCCGCAAGATTAATCTCGCCGAAGATCCGCTCGCCATGGTTTCATTCATGCGCGAAGTCGCCAGCGGCACCATTCAGCCCAGGGAAGCTGTGAAGGCCTATCACGGCAGCCTGCAAAAGAACTCGATCAAACCGGCCCGCGAACTGGCAACCGACATCGAAGTAACTGAAAAGGTGCTGGGGGCCGCGTGACCATGGCCAAAGACCAGCGCCGCGGCTTCATCACCGCCGGGACTTGGTGCGTCGACTATAACAAGATCGTCAGTCACTGGCCTGAAGAAGATGGCCTCGCCCAATACCACGGCGAGCAGCGTCACGGCGGCGGCTCCGGCTGCAACCTCGCACTCGACATGAAGGGGCTCGATCCGGCCATGCCGGTCGACACCATCGCCCTGATCGGCGATGATGATGCCGGACGCTTTCTCATTGCATTGGCCGATGCCGCCGGTATCGGCCGCCAGCGGATGCAGGTCACATCGAAGGCCCCCACCCACACCACCGACGCCTTCGTCTCCCAGGCCTCGCACCGGCGCACCCATATCTTCAACGCCGGTGCCGCCAACTTGCTGAGCCCCGATCATTTCGATTTCACCGTAACTGGGGCCCGCATTCTCCATCTTGGTTTGCCCGGCGTGCACCAGTTGATCGACGGGCCGTGGGGCAGCGATGCCAATGGTTGGATAACCATCCTCAAGAAATCCAGGGCCGCCGGCCTCAAGTCCAATCTTGAACTTGCCAGCTTTGGCAATGCGCTGATCGCCAAACTGGTCATCCCGTGCTTGCCCCACCTCGACATGATCATCGTCAACGATATCGAGATCGGCGCGCTCTCCGGCCTTGATACGGTAAGATCAGGGGTGACCGATATTGCCGCCTGTGAACGCGCCGCGTGCCAGGTGATTGAAAAGGGTGCGATGGAAATCGTCGTCGTTCACTCGCCGGTCATCGCCATTGCCGTAACGCGGGACGGCGCCACCATCACCAAGCCTTCCGTACAAATACCGCAATCCGAAGTGGCCAGTGCCAATGGCGCCGGAGATGCCTTTGCTTCCGGCATGCTCTATGGCCTGCACGAAAACTGGAGCATCGCGGATTCACTTGCCCTCGCCCATGCCGCCGCCGCCTGCTCATTGCGCAGCCTGGCAACCACTGGTGCGGTCGAACCCTGGCGCAAATGCCTGGAGCTCGCCAGCCAATGGGGTTGGCGTCCGTCCTAGCAGTCCGCTGAAAAACTATTTTGAGACCTCATTTTTATCGATTTGATTCTGCATTGTTCACGTTGCGACTCCGATCCGTTCGTGTTTTTGGTGCCAGTTTTTCATGACTTCTGAAGTTTTCAGCAGCCTGCTAGACTTTGTCAATTGATCGATGAATACTTGGCTGGCTAACGCAAGGCCAGTTGCCATCTGAAAGGTCATCATGAAAAACATTATCGACGCGATCGGCAACACCCCGCTGGTCGAACTGCGCCGCATCGTTCCCCAAGGCAGCGCCCGCATTGTCGCCAAACTGGAATCCGCCAATCCTACCGGCAGCATGAAGGACCGCCTCGCCCGCAACCTGATCCAGCGCGCCGCCGCCAAGGGTCTCCTCCCGCCCGCTGGCACGGTGGTCGAATATACCGCTGGCACCACCGGCATTTCCCTGGCTCTGGTCGCCTCGGCACTGGGCTACAAAACCCATTTCGCTTTTTCCGATGCCTTCAGCGAAGAGAAGCGTTTCACCATGCTGGCTTATGGCGCCCAGATCACCGATGTCCCAAGCGACAATAAAATGATCACCAGGGAACTGATCCAGGCGATGATCGCCAAGGCTGGCGAAATCAGCAAACAGCCGAACCATTGGTGGGCCGATCAACTGAACAACGAGGATGGGGCCGCCGGTTACCTGGGGCTCGGCGAGGAGATCTGGAGCCAGACCGCCGGCCGTATCGACGCCGTGGTGCACACCGTCAGCACCTCCCATTCGCTGCACGGCATGAGCCGGGCGCTCAAAGCCCACAAATCCGATCTGCTGGTCTTCGCGGTCGAGCCTGAAGAATCAGCGGTACTGTCGGGCCGGCCGGCGGGCTCCCACAAAATCGAAGGCATCGGCCTGGGCTTTCTGCCGCCGCTGTGGAAGCCCGATGAAGTCAGCGAAATCCTCACCGTCTCGACCGCTGATGCCAAGGCCATGGCCCGCCGTCTCGCCCGCGAGGAAGCAATATTTGCCGGCACCTCGACCGGCGCCAATGTGGTCGCCGCGCTACGAGTGGCCGAGCGCCTCGGCGCCAAGGCAACCGTTGCCACCTTGATCGTTGATTCCGGCCTGCGCTATCTCAGCACCGACGTTTTCCGCCAACCCTGATTGGTGTCCGCACTGTCCAGCACCGGAACTCCTGGGTGATCGCCCGGTCCCTTGCATCGCATCGGACTGGGCCGTTGCGATGATGACATTGCCGATTGGCCAGAGAGCATTTCAAATGCGCCTAGGCGAAGGCCAATGCCATAATGGTAATTGCCAAAAGAATTGCCGTGATGAGGTGCGCAAGCGCCAGCCACCATCCCGCCGGCAACAACCAGATCAACCAGCGCGTGGGCGCTGGCTTGAGCGGTCCCGCCACTTTGCGGTTTCAACAGTGAGTTATGATTTGCAAAGCATCAGAATAGAAGTATCCTGCCCTTAGCTAACACTCTAACGGTTCGTCATCGGCATCATGATTACGGCACTTCAATTGCGCGCTGCACGGGCTTTGCTTGGCATCGACCAGCAAAAATTGGCGGACTTGTCGGGTGTCTCGTTGCCGACCATCCAGCGCATGGAAGCCAGCCCTGACAATGTCAGGGGTGTTGTCTCTAGTCTGATGAAGGTGCTTGACGCTCTCGACAAGGCAGGCCTCGAAGTCATTGGCGAAGGCGCTGTCAGCAGCGGCGGAGGCCGCGGCGTCCGTTTCAAAGAATCGTTCAGATGACCAGCGCCATCCACTCCACGGGTCCACCGCTGGCCGGTGATGTTTGCCCTGGTCATGCCAGCGTCACGGCGCCGCCCTTGAATATCGCTACGGTCCGCCACCATTTCCCGGTAATCTGATGGCCAGCGGATAGGGTTTGTGGTTCTACGGCCGGCGATTCCAGTCTCGATGGAGGAAGAGTGAAAGACCCATATGAAATCCTGGGGGTTACCCGCGCCGCCGCGCCAGAGGAAATTCAGAAGGCATATCGCCGTTTGGCCAAGAAGCTGCATCCCGATCTCAATCCTGGAAACCAGCAGGCGGAGGCGCACTTCAAGGAAGTTGCCGGTGCCTACGATCTGCTTTCGGACAAGGATAAACGCCGCCGGTTTGATGCGGGAGAAATCGATGCGTCAGGCTCCGAACGGCCCCGCGAGCGGTACTACAAGGATTTTGCGGCGGAGGCAGGCGCCGGCCATCCCTACGAGAATTCTTCGGGATTTGCCGACTTTGCCCAGGCCGATGATTTTCTGGCGGAGTTTTTGAGGCGGCAGGCGCAGCAAGCCAGGCGGGCGCGCGGGGCGGACTTGCACTACCGGCTCCCGGTCGAGTTCCTCGACGCGGTCAACGGTGCGGCCCGGCGGCTGACTTTGCCCGATGGCGGTTCCATTGACGTGACAATTCCCCCTGGGATCCAGGAAGGACAGATTCTGCGCCTGCGCGGAAAAGGTGCCGCATCTCCCGGCGAGGGCGAGCCGGGCGACGCTTTGGTGGAAATCTCGATCAAGCCGCATCGATACTTTACCCAGCAGGGCGATGATATTCATCTCGAGCTGCCGGTCACCCTGAGCGAAGCCGTCCTTGGCGCGCGGGTGCGAGTGCCGACACCGGCGGGGCCCGTCATCGTCACCGTGCCCAAGGGTTCGAACACCGGGGCCATCCTCCGGCTGAAGGGAAAAGGCGCGGCGCGGCGCGGCGGCGGCCATGGCGACGAGCTGGTCAAACTAAAAGTCATGTTGCCCATCGAGCCGAACCCTGAGCTCGAGGCCTTTCTCTCCAAATGGTCACCGGGAACCAGTTACGATCCACGCCGGGATATGCAGCCATGATCATCAGCAAGCTGGATTTTCTCTATCGCGCCCAACTCGACCGGGAAACCTTGCAAGTCTGGATCGAGGAAGAATGGCTGGCGCCCCAGGGAACGGCGGCCGAGCAGGAGTTTTCCGAAGCAGACCTGGCACGCGCGAGATTGATCCTTGAGCTTAAGCAGGATCTGGGCGTGAACAACGAAGGAGTGGGAGTCATCTTGAATCTGCTGGATCAGATGCACAGCCTGCGGAAGGCGCTTGCCGGCAAGCTGCGGTCCGCCCATGAACGATCGAGTGCCGACTTTTGAATGATGGAGTAACGCAGATCATCTGGCCGGAAGCGGCTGCGATGCGACATAGGGGGATTGGGCAAGCGGCCATCTGATCGCCGGATCCCTTGCTTTGCTGCGGCCTAGGTGTTTGATCCCAGGTTTTGATGGTGCAATATTTTCTCTGGAATGGAGGGATGCACTATGGGACAAATTCTTCACGGCAGCGCCACATAGCCTGCCCTCGGGCTTGACCCGGGGGACTGAGGCAGTCCGTCGAGCAATACAGCATAGTCAAGAGAGCCTGAGGGCGCTGGCCAAGCGTCACGGCATCAACCAGAAGA
>JANLWG010000059.1:0-19098 GCA_031364405.1 Hyphomicrobiales bacterium | reverse complement strand
CTAAAAGGCAATATCTATCTCGCCAAGGTGACGCGGGTTGAGCCGTCGCTGCAGGCGGCTTTCGTGGAATATGGCGGCAACCGCCACGGCTTCCTCGCCTTCGCCGAAATCCATCCGGATTATTACCAGATCCCGATGGCTGACCGGCAAGCCCTGGTGCGCGAGCAGGAAGAAGAGGATGCCCGCCACCGCGACGACGACGACGACGACAATCATGATCAGCAGGAGCAGAACGACAATCGGACCGCATCGCGCGAAGATGACGATCGCCGGGGTGAAGCCCTTGATGCCGGCGATGCCGAGCCTGCGGTTTCAGAAGAAGCAAATGGCGATAACGGCGAAGGCGAACAGATCGCGGCGCCCAGTGTTCAGCATGGCCTGCCAGCCGAGCACGGCAATGGCATCGAAGTGGTCGATGACGATCCGGAGCATCGCAAAGTGGATTCGGTTGGCGCCGAGGATGCGCTGGAGGAAGTACCCCAGCGCCAGCGCCGGGCACCCAAGCGCCACTACAAGATCCAGGAAGTGATCAAGCGGCGCCAGGTCATTCTGGTGCAGGTCGTCAAGGAAGAGCGTGGCAACAAGGGTGCGGCACTCACCACCTATCTCTCGCTCGCCGGGCGCTACTGCGTGCTGATGCCGAACACCGCGCGTGGCGGTGGCATTTCCCGCAAAATCACCGACGCCGGCGACCGCCGCCGCCTCAAGGAAGTGGCGCGTGACATCGAAATTCCGCAAGGCATGGGGTTGATCGTCCGCACCGCCGGCGCCCAGCGCACCAAAACCGAAATCAGGCGCGACTATGATTACCTGATCCGCATGTGGGAAAGCGTTCGCGATCTCACACTGTCGTCGCAGGCGCCAGCCCTGGTCTATGAAGAAGGCAGCCTGATCAAGCGCGCCATCCGCGATCTTTATACCAAGGACGTCGATGAGGTGCATGTGGAAGGCGACCCAGCCTACCGTGAAGCCAAGGACTTCATGAAAATGCTGATGCCTTCGCACGCCAAGAATGTGAAGCTTTACAAGGACACCCGCCCGCTGTTCTCGCGCTTCCAGGTGGAGAGCCAGCTCGACAGCCTGTATTCGCCGACCGTTACCCTGCCATCTGGCGGTTACATGGTGATGAACCAGACCGAAGCGCTGGTGGCCATCGACATCAACTCGGGCAAGGCGACGCGCGAACACAATATTGAAGATACGGCACTGAAGACAAATCTCGAGGCCTCCGATGAAATCGCCCGGCAATTGCGCTTGCGCGACTTGGCCGGTCTGGTCGTCGTCGACTTCATCGACATGGAGGAGAACCGCAACAACCGCGCGGTCGAGCGCCGCATCAAGGATGCGCTGAAGAACGACCGGGCCCGCATCCAGGTTGGCCGCATCAGCCATTTCGGACTGCTCGAAATGTCGCGGCAGCGCCTGCGTCCGGGCCTTCTCGAAGGCTCCTCGCGCACCTGCCCGCATTGCGAAGGCCGCGGCATCGTGCGCTCGGTTTCCTCTTGCGGACTGTCGGTGCTGCGGGCGATTGAAGAACACCTGATCGCGCGCAAGGCCGAAAACCTCACGGTCAAATGCCATCACGAAGTCGCCGTCTATATTCTCAACGAGAAGCGCGACAACTTGCTGTCGATTGAAACATCGTACGGCATTTCGATCTTCATCGTATCGAGCGATGATCTGAAGGGTTCGCAGGCGGTGATTGAGCGTGCCGGCGAACGCAACATTCCGCCCCGCAAAGTGCAGACAGCGCCGATCCGTATGGATTCAGCCTTTGCAGAAGATGACGAAGCCGACGTCGAGGAGACGGTTGCCGAAGAAGCGGTCAGCCAAGATCAGGACGATGACGGGCAGTCAGACGAACCGTCGAAAGAAGAGCGGACCGAAGGCCAAAGGCAAACTGGCGAACGCGGTGATGGTCAGCGCCGCAAGCGCCGGCGTGGCCGCCGGGGTGGACGTGGTGGCAATGACGATATCCGGCCGCTGCAGGAAATGCCGGCCGGCATTCCTGGTCTGGGTGACCAGCCAAGCATTGCTGCCGCGAGCGATGATAGAGATGGTCAAGCCGCCACCATGGGTGATGAAGCCGGGGACGCCGCACCCGGCAATGACAACGAACAGGGTCAGGGCCGCCGTGAAGATGGTGGCCAACGCCGTGGCCGCCGCGACCGTTGGGGCCGTAACCGTGAGCGCAGCCGCGGCGGACGTGAGCGTCCGGCGGGCGGTGAAGACCGCAGCCCAGGCGAGGAGGTATTGGAAACCCGTGTCGAACCGGCAGTTCAGGAACGAATTGAAACTCCTGCGCAGCGGGTCGAGGCCGAGCCGCCGCCGCGCCTTGCTCCGGTCGATACGGTTCTTGCCGAAGCCCCTGCCCCTGAACCAGAAACGCGCAAGTGGCAACCGCCAGCACCAACGATTGCTCCGGTGGTAAGCGAGCGCAAGTCGGGCTGGTGGAGCAAGCGATAACACTGCTTGGCACAAGGCCTCAAACTCGCCTCAATCACAGCCGATTGAGGCGAGAGGTTCTCGTGTGATGCCAAAACATTCCCATATCCGCTGTGTGCTTACGGGTCTGTTGGCGCTGGTTCTTGCGTTGGTCACTGTCATTCCGGCGGAGGCAGCGAAGCGGCAGAACAGTGGTCCGGGCGTGCCGCTCATTCGCGATGCCGAAATCGAAGGGCTGATGCGGCTCTATACACGGCCCATCTTCAAAGCCGCCGGCATCAACCCTGGTTCAGCGAATGTTTATATTATCAACGATCCGCGCATCAATGCTTTCGTGGCCGGCGGCCAGCGCATCTTTGTTCACACCGGATTGCTGATGCAAGCCAAGACTCCAAATGAAGTCATCGGCGTTCTCGCCCATGAATCAGGCCACATTGCCAATGGCCACCTGGCCAGACTTAGCCGCGAGCTGGAAAGCGCCAGCGTCACCTCGATCATTGGCATGTTGGTCGGCATGGCCGCGATGGTAGGCGGTGGTGCGGCTGGCAACAGGAACGCGGCCAAAGCCGGCAGCGGCATCATGGCTGGATCGCAGAGCCTGGCCCAGCGCAACTTGTTGGCCTATCAGCGCGACATGGAAGCCTCGGCGGATCAAGCCGCTCTCAGATTTTTGAAAGCTACCGGCCAGTCGGCGAAGGGTATGCTGACCCTCTTCAGCAAACTCGCCAGCGAGTCGATTGCATCGGTCCGCACGGTCGATCCCTATGTGATGTCGCATCCCATGCCGTTCGACCGTATCCGCAATCTTGAGCAGGCGGCGGAAAAGTCGCCCTACTACAACAAGGCCGACCCGCCTGAGCTGGTGCTTCGCCATCAGCTCATGCAGGCGAAATTGACGGGGTTTCTTGAGCCATCGAGCACGGTGTTCCAGCGCTATCCCAGGTCCGACAACTCGCTGCCCGCCCGCTACGCCCGTTCGATCGCCATGTTCCGCTCTGGCGATACCAAGAATGCCGTGCCGGTGATCGAAAGCCTGACGCAGGATCTGCCAAAGGACCCGTATTTCTGGGAACTGTTGGGCCAGGCCCAACTCGAGGGCGGATCGCCCGCCAAAGCGGTGCCGCCACTCAGGCACGCGGTAAAACTTCTGCCCAAGAGTGGCCTCATCCAGATACTCTTGGCCCAGGCGCTGATTGGTACCGGCAGCAAGGCCAACTCGCAGGAAGCCCTCAAAATGTTGCGCCAGGCGCAGCAGTCGGAAGGTGACACGCCGGCTTTGTATAAATTCATGGCGATGGCCTATGGCCAGCTGGGCGATGTGCCGCGTGCCGAACTCGCCACCGCGCAGGCCGCCTGGCTTGTGGGCGACAAGGATCTGGCGCTGCAAAAAGCCAAGTCGGCGCAGGGGCGATTTAAAACCGGCACGCCGGAGTGGGTCCAGGCTAACGACATTTTGACTTTCGCGGGCCGGAATTGACATGGATTACGCGCATATTCTCGGGCAAACTGCTGCCAACCCACAGAGGATCACCTGATGTTCACACTGCGTGCCGCTTTTCTAGCCATCGCCCTGCTGGCGGTGCCAACCGCAGCCAGTGCAGACGAGTTCAATCCGAAGCAGCGCGATGAAATCGGCACCATCGTGCGCGATTATCTGCTGAAGCACCCGGAAGTGCTGCTCGATGTCAGCAAGGAACTGGATAAACGCCAGCAGGAGGCCGAGGACCACCAGCGCAATGGCGCGGTTGCCGAAAACGCCGATGCGCTGTTCCATTCGCCATCCGACTTCGTGGCCGGCAACCCCAAGGGCGATGTCACCATGGTCGAGTTTTTCGATTATAATTGCCCTTGGTGCAAAAAAAGCATGCCGGAAGTCCTGCGTCTCATTGATGAGGACAAGAACCTGCGCCTGGTGATGAAGGAATTCCCGATTTTTGGCGAAGATTCCGAGTATGCCGCTCGCGCCGCGCTGGCGGCGCGCAAGCAGGACAAATATTGGCCGGTCCATCTTGCCTTGCTGGGCCACGAGGGAAAACTCTCCAAGGCCGACGTGGATGAGATTGCCGCCGCGCAGGGCCTCGACATGGCCAAGCTCAAGACCGATTTGGATTCGCCCGAAATCATCGCGGTGATCGCGCGCAACCAGCAACTGGCGAACACCATGGCGATCACCGGCACGCCCGCCTTCATCATCGACCGTAAAGTGATCCCCGGTTATTTGCCGAAGGATGGGCTGGCGGCGGCAATCAAGGAAATTCGCGATGCCGGTGGTTGCTCTGTCTGTTGACAGTGGCTGCGCAACGCTTCCTACTGTGCGCGGTTCCGCCTATAAGTGGAATCAAGTGAGTGGAGCTGCCCTGAAAACATGCCGACCGTACTTGTTCTGAATGGTCCAAACCTCAATATGCTCGGCACCCGGGAGCCCGCCGTCTATGGTTCCGAGACATTGAAAGATGTGGAAGTCCGATGCTTGGCGCGCGCCAAGGCGCATGGGTTGAACATCGATTTCCGCCAATCCAACAACGAAGGCGAACTGGTAGGCTGGATTCAGCAGGCCCGCGCGGCGGCTGCCGGAATCGTGCTCAACGCGGGGGCTTACACCCACACCTCAATTGCCATTCCCGATGCGCTGCGCGCCTGCGAACTGCCGGTTGTCGAAGTGCACCTCTCCAATATCTACAAGCGCGAAACCTTTCGCCATCACAGCCACGTATCGGCTGCCGCCGATGGTACGATCTGCGGCTTCGGCAGCCATGGCTATGAACTGGCCATCGAGGCCATATCCAACATTATCAGCACAACCATGAAGGGTTAGGCCAATGCCCTCCAAGAAGAAGACCCCCGCCCGTCCGGCACCAATCCGCGCCGTGCCAGCCGATGCGGAACTCGATTTGATCCGCGCACTGGCCGGTATTCTCAACGACACCGGGCTTTCGGAAATCGAACTGGACCGCAAGGGCACCAGGCTTCGCGTGTCGCGGGCGATGACGGCGGTTGCCACGGTTCATGCACCTGCGGCCGGCCACCATGCGCCGCTTGCCCAGGCGGTTACGGCAGTGCCGGCCAAAGTGGCGGAAGGCGATCATCCGGGTACGGTCAAATCACCGATGGTGGGAACGGTCTATCGTTCATCGGCACCGGGTGTTCCGCCCTTCGTCGAGATCGGCACTGAAGTCAAGGAAGGCCAGACCCTGCTTATCATCGAGGCGATGAAAACCATGAACCAGATTCCGGCGCCGCGTTCGGGCCGGGTTACCCATGTGTTCGTCGATGACGGCCATCCGGTCGAATATGGCGAACCGCTTGTGGTCATCGAGTAATCGATGTTCGACAAGATCCTCATCGCCAATCGCGGCGAGATTGCCCTGCGCGTGCTGCGCGCCTGCCGCGAGCTTGGCATCCAGACCGTTGCGGTCCATTCAACCGCCGATGCCGAAGCCATGCATGTCAGGCTTTCCGACGAGAGCGTGTGCATCGGCCCCCCGCCCGCGCGCGACAGCTATCTCAACATTCCGGCTATCGTTGCTGCCTGCGAGATCACCGGGGCAGACGCGGTGCATCCGGGCTATGGTTTCCTGTCGGAGAACGCCAAGTTCGCCGAAATTCTCACCGAGCATGGCCTCAAATTCATTGGCCCCAGCGCCGAACACATCCGCATCATGGGCGACAAGATTCAAGCCAAGCGCACCGCGAAGGAGCTTGGCATCCCGGTGGTGCCGGGTTCCGAGGGCGGGGTTTCCGAAATCGAGGATGGCAAACGCATTGCCCGCGATATCGGCTATCCGGTGATCATCAAGGCAACGGCTGGCGGCGGCGGACGCGGGATGAAGGTGGCCCGCAGCGAGGCCGATCTTGAAATGGCGATGAGTACCGCCACTTCGGAAGCCAAGGCGGCGTTCGGCAATGGCGATGTTTATATCGAGAAATATCTGGAGAAACCGCGCCACATTGAAATCCAGGTGCTGGGCGATGGCCAGGGCCGTGCGGTGCATTTGGGCGAGCGTGATTGCTCGCTGCAACGGCGCCACCAGAAAATCTGGGAAGAAGCTCACTCGCCTGCCCTCAACGCGGTGCAGCGCGACGAGATCGGCAACCGGGTTGCAGCGGCCATGGCCAAACTTGGCTATGAAGGGGTTGGCACCATCTAGTTCCTCTATGAGAACGGTGAGTTCTATTTCATCGAAATGAATACCCGCCTGCAGGTCGAACATCCGGTGACCGAAGCCATCACTGGCCTTGATCTGGTGCAGGAACAAATCCGCGTGGCGGCGGGCAATGAACTGCTGTACCGCCAGGAAGATATCACCTTCGCTGGCCATGCTATCGAATGCCGCATCAATGCGGAGAACCCGACGACCTTCATTCCCTCACCCGGGCGGGTCGATGCCGTGCATTTTCCGGGCGGCCTTGGCATCCGCGTCGACTCGGCGATCTATGCGGGCTACCGCATCCCGCCCTATTACGACAGTTTGATCGGCAAGCTGATCGTCTCGGGCAAAACCCGCACCGAATGCATGATGCGGCTCAGGCGCGCCCTTGGTGAGTTCGTGATTGAAGGTATCGAGACGACAATCCCGCTGTTCCAGCAGTTGCTGTCGGAGCCAGATATCATCGACGGCCATTATGATATCCACTGGCTGGAGCATTATCTCGCCCGGAATGTCTGATGAGCACGATTACTCCGCATGTCCTGTTGCGCGCCTATGCGGCGGGCATTTTTCCGATGGCGGAGAATGCCGAGGACAATGCGCTCTATTGGGTCGAGCCGGAAGAGCGCGGTATTATTCCGCTGGACGGCCTGCATATCTCCCGCTCGTTGCGACGAGCGGTACGGCAGCAAAGGTTCAGTGTCCGCATCGATCAGGATTTTGCGGCGGTGATTGCGGGCTGTGCCGCGAAAGTTCCGGATCGCGGCACCACCTGGATCAATGGCCGCATTCGCAGCCTCTACACGCAATTGCACCGCATGGGGGTTTGCCATAGCGTTGAGTGCTGGCGCGACGATAAATTGATGGGGGGCCTCTATGGCGTTCGTATTGGTGCGGTGTTTTTCGGTGAAAGCATGTTCTCGCGCGCCCCTGACGCCAGCAAGGTGGCGCTGGTTCATCTGGTGGCCAGGCTCAATGCCGGAGGCTTCCGCCTGCTCGATACCCAGTTCGTCAATCCCCACCTCAAGCGCCTGGGTGCAGTGGCGGTGGCGAAAGCCGGCTATCACCAGTTGATGGAGCCCGCACTTGACGCCGACGCGGATTTCTTTGCTTTCAAAAGCGATGATAATGCGGATCTGGTGTTGAAACTGGCGGCAGGCCCTCAGTCGTCAGGCTGAGCGCTGTCAATCTGATCTTGCAGTGTCGCGGTATCGGGCGCCGCTTCCACCACCGGGGGTGCGGCACTGGGGTCGCGGCAGCCGGTCAGCCAGACATCGTAGATCGGATGCTCGACGGCGTTGAGGCCGGGGCTCTCGGCAAACATCCAGCCGGAGAACAGGCGCTTTCGGGTGTTGTCTGACTGGAGTTCATCGACCTCGACGAAGGAGGTGGTCTTGGGCGTTTCCGTCACTTGCCGCGTGTAGCAGACATCGGGATTGACGATCAGCCCACCGAAAGACTTCTGGTCACCCACGGCGATTTCGAATGTGGTGGTGACTCCGGTGATTTTGTCGAGGCCGTTGAACACCGCAATGGGATTGGCTACCCGCTCGGCATGAGATGCGGTGCTGGCCGCGGCGATTGCCATGCAGATGACGGCCCAAAACGTCTTCACTTCACCGCCTCGGCGCGCAGACGAATATAGTCAGCCGTCCAGTTACCGTGGCCATCGCAGAGCGACGGCCGGAGCAGTTCGACTGCTTCAGCAAGAGCATTTTCCGCTTCATTTTCAAACTGTTCAAAGAAAGGCTTGCGGAACAGCTTGAGCCATTCGGCCATGCCGGTCTTGAGCGCGGTGGGACGTGGAAAGAGGCCGATGCGGGCGACGGTGAAGCCCCTGGCTTCAAGAATCTCGCGGTAAATGGCGGGCGAGGGAAAAAACCACGGACCAGCAAGCTCCTGATCACCGCCGCGAAGTTTGGCCACTGCCCGCAGTGCAGTCACAATCGCCGCGACGTTGCCATGGCCGCCGAATTCGGCAACAAAACGGCCTTGGGGTTTCAAGGCGCGCCACACGCCATCGACCACCGCCACGCCATCGCGCATCCAATGGAGGGCGGCGTTGGAGAACACCGCGTCGAACTCCGCCTCGAAATTCAGCGCCTGACCATCCATCGCCTGAACGCTAAGCCCGCGCGCCGCCGCCGCGCGCAACAGGTCGGCACTGGTATCGATGCCCAGCACATCAACGCCGCGCCCCGCCAATTCCGCCGTCAGCACACCATCGCCGCAGCCCACATCAAGTATGCGTTCGCCGGGCTTGGGATCGAGCCAGGCCATCACATCGCCCGCCAGATCGGAAACAAAACGGGCGTGGGTCTCGTAAGTTCCGGCTGACCAGGTCTGCGCCTTGCTGGCGGATTGCATCACGGGGTCTTGGTCTCGGTGCCGCCATCGCCGCCGGTTTTGCCACCGGCCTTGTCGAACATGGCCTGGCTGATCAGCGACCAGATGTCGACAGCACCCTGGGTGTACTGAATGGCCTCGCCATCAGCCAGCTTGGTTTCCGAACCGCCCTGCTCCAGCGAAATGAATTTGGAACCGAGCAGGCCCTCGGCGGTTACCTTGGCGGTGGCATCGTCGCTAAGTTTCAAGGCAGGATCGATCAACACGGTTATCTTGGCCTGGTAATTGTCGAAGTTGAGGGCCTGGCCAACCACCGTGCCAATCTTGACGCCGGCCATGCGCACGTCGGTTCCGACGTTGATGCCTTCGGCATTGTCGAATTCAGCGACAAGACGATAACCGCCTGCGGCATTGCCCTTGTCCGAGGACTGATAGGCAAACAGGAAAAAAACGGCGGCGATTACAATCACAGCGGCGCCGATCAGGGTTTCAACCGTCGCGTTCTTCATTTACCGTCTCCGTTTCCCTGAGATTGGTTGAGCAAGAATATCTTAAAGACGAAACTAGCCCGTGCAACGCACAACCGAACTGCCATCCACCAAGCGGTGCCGCCAATCGTACTCCATGTAAAATGCTGTCTCCGAAGCTTGGTCAGGTCCATGCAGGTCGGCGACCATATAGAGTGCCGCGTCGATTCCTGCAGATATACCGGCCGAAAGAACGATCTTCCCGTTGTCAACAACTCTCGCGGTTTCCAGAACTATCGCCGTAGGAGCGTCGCCCCTTAACTCTGCGAGCGTGCCACGATGCGTCGTGGCGTGCAGGCCATCGAGTAGGCCGGCCTTTGCAAGAAGCAGCGCTCCGGAGCACACCGACAGTACCCGCTCGGCTTGTTCAGTTTGCTGCTTGATAAATTCCAGAACGGCGGGATTGTGCTTCTCCCGCCGGGTTCCGAAGCCACCCGGGACGACCAAGATGTTCGGCCTGGGACAATCACGAAAGCAATAGTCTGGATTTACACTGAGATTGTTCCGAGCCATCACTGGCTTACTCTCCCGAGCGACAGTGTAGACGTCGAACAAGTTCTTGCCCTCTCGCTGGCCACTCACACCAAAGACCTCGAACGGTCCCGCGAAGTCCATGACTTCGACGTTGTCGAACATCAACACAGCCACCCGCCTAGTCATGCTTCCCTCCATCGGTTGCCCAGCCTTGTATCACCAATAGCCCAACCCGGTAAAATCCTTACCGCAGTCAAGCTGACATCCACCGGATGACCAGCTTGATCGCCACGGAAACGCAGCAAATTATCGCGTCATATGGCGAATGTGGATTTAAGCCGGGCCTGATGTCAAAATATGGCAGCGCCCAGCACTCATGTCACTCAGGTGTCCAAGCCTGATAATCGGGAGCAGCCGGTGCGGCGCGCGTGGCGCCAACGATGCTGCCGGGCGGGCGATAGGCCTCCGCTGTGCCGGTGAGGTTGGGCACATGGGGTTTTTGCCACTCGCGCGCCACGTAGCCGCCAACCACTGGCGGCGTGTCGGTGCGGTGATGCATCCAGCCATGCCAACCCGGCGGAATGGCGGAGGCTTCCGAATATCCGTTGAAGATCACCCAGCGGCGTTCGGCGATCGAATCAGGCAGCGCTGACTTGGCGCGGTAATAGATGTTGCCGGCCTCGTCAGTGCCGACCCGCTCGCCCTTGCGCCACGTATAATAGCGGGTGTTGAGGGTTTGCCCGTTCCACCAGGTGAAGAATTGCTTGAGAAACAGCATCATCGGCGTCCGTTCGAATGACATGAGAATTGGCGGCGGAATATGGCTGAACGATGTGCTGGCGTCCAGTCCTGCAAATACCGTTCAGGGAGTTGCCAGAACAAGTGCAAGCTGCAAGCTGTTTATCTGGTTTTCCGACAGCACATAAAGGTGCGGTGCGGTGGCAAGCGACTTGAGCACGGCGTCGCGTTCCGGCGCTTTGGCAACCACCGAACGCGGCACGGCGTAGAGGTTAAGACCGTGGCGAAGTATTTCGTGGGTGAGGCTGACGAGATAGAGCGGCTCAGTCATATCACGGTTGAGGATGGCGCGATCAGTCTTGTAGACGCGCAGCACTTCGCGTTCGTTATCACCCAGTGGCCGGATCAGGGTGGCTTTGGCTTTCAAGCCTTCGTGCAGAGCCGGTCTCGGCGGCAGTTCGGCCAGCGTTGCCTGGGGATTGAGATAGGGAATGGCGCGCCGCCAGGTCCATTTGGGGGTTTCGCGCCAGCCATCCCTGGCCAGATCGAGACGCAGGCCATCAAGGTTTCCCACCAGCTGAACGAGAAACGTTTCGCCCCTCTTGCCGACGAGATCGATGCGGCGGCCGGGCAGTTTTTTCCAGCCGCCTTGCCGCCAGTCGGAAAGACCCATGGAAACGATTTTCTGGTGAGGGCCATAGACCTCTTCGGCATCAACATAGCTCAGCGAAATGTGGGTGCTGCCGGCCAAAACGAAAGCAATCATCGCGGCGCCAAACAGGCCCAGCGGCCTGATGCGGCGTGGCGGAATAGCCTCGACGGCAACCGCGAAGGCTGCCGTCATCACGGTGCCGAACAAGAGGCCAGCGATCACGTCGGAAAGCCAGTGGGCACCGAGATAAACCCTGGAATAGGCGATGGCGATCACCAGCATGCCGCAAGCGGCATAGACCAGCGAGCGCCCCCAGCGGCCCATCGGATGGCTGACCAGCACCGCCAGCACGCCGAATATGAGGGCTGCCATGGTGGCGTGGCCCGACGGGAAACTGAAAGCTTCGGCACCATTATAGAGTTCGATGGGACGCGGCCGCTGGATGCCGAATTTCAGAATGGGCACGAACAGTTTTCCGGCGGCAATCGAAACCGCTGCCGCAACCGCCGCGCGGTAGGCCTTGCGCCAGACCAGCCATCCGATCATCACGACGGCGACCGCGGTCAAAACCCAGCCATCGCCCAGCATGGTGAGGGTGATCATGATCTCGTCGGCGGGGGCGTTGCGCATCTCCTTCATCAGATTGAACACCGAGACGTCGGCGTTGGAGACGGCATCGCTGCCCAATTGGCGGAGCACCATGTCGCCCAAGGCAAAGGCCCCGGTCACGAACACCGCGGCGAACACCACGATCATCAGCGAACGCGGATTACCAGGCGCGATGGCGCGCGAAAAGCGGCGCATCGAAGGGCTGTTCTTCGACCGTGCCCATATCGAGATGCGGCCCAGCCCATGACCAAGAAAGGGCGACAGCCCGGCGGCGGTCAGGCGGATGAGATAACCCGCAACCGCCGCGATCACCAGCAATGTCAGCAGCACAACGACGAGGCGGCCACTCAACTCACCGGCAAGCGAAAGTGCCTGCCCGAAGACAATGCCCGGCAACACGTGGACGGCCGCCCATAAAACACCCGACGAAAAATTGATCGAGGCAAAATAAATTTGCCCCATGCCAAGCATGCCGACGATGCCGGGGACGACGGCTTTCACGCCCGGAACAAAACGCCCGAGCGCTATGCTCTTGCCGCCGTGCCGGCGCACGAAATCCTCGCCGCGCGCCACCAGTTGAGGATAGAGGCTGAGGGGCCAGAAGGTCTTGAGCTTCTCACCGAACAGCCGGCCCGCCCAATAGGAAATCTGATCGCCGGCAATGGCGCCCAGGCTGGTGGCCAGAAACACCGGCCAGAACGGCAGATGTCCGGTGCCCACCAGAATGCCAGCACCCACCAGCACAGCGGTCGATGGCACGAACAGGCCGATAATCAACAGCGCCTCGCCGAAGGCGATGAGGAAAATAATAATGATGGCCCAATCGGGATGGGCGGTGAAATAGTCGAGATAGGGTTGGATATATTCCATGTCGGAGAAAGCAATCCTGTTCGCGTCAGCTAAGTTCCGATTAAGGCCGAAACTTGGCTGCCCACCGGGCCGACAATAGCCCGCGTTATTTTACGGCGGTGTTAATGGTCCGGTATCTGGGCTTCGGCAATAGCACGGCATGGGGTTTTGCCAAGGGGCGCCTGCTCATCGGGGTTCGAATTGCTGTTCGAGGGTTGAGGCGAACAGGCAGCAGGCGCCGTGGGCACAGCGCCGGGTGCCGATGCCGCATAAGCCAATGCTTCAGGCTGTTCCTCCATTCAGTCATCATGGCCCTCCCAGTTCATGGCAAAACCGGAGACCGGCTGCGGCAGCAACAGGATCAGCACGAGATGCCTCAAAGGTGGGATGTTAGCTTCCGACGCAGGCGAATGCCACGGGGCAAACTGTTCCAGTGTTTCGATCTCATTCTTTCCGCTTCTGACTGATACTATTGCAAAACGATTTTCCATGACCCGACGCGCAATATTGATTCGGAAGATCAGTCCATCGCGCATGATTGTTACAAGCGGCGCATCATTTGGATTCGTGTGTTGCGCACGTGACGTGCGCTACCGACTCTTGCAACAGTATCGACCCAAGGCAGAACAAGGGCCGCTTTCGACATGTCCCAACACCGGTCGCGAACTTGTTAGCGGCGGTGGGGCTTGTCTGGAACACTGGAACATTGCAAATTGGCTCAAACTGGCGGCATGCTGAAAATATTTACATATGGAGTCAAGCTCATGAGGATCAAGGCGGCCCTCGCAATTGCGTTCATATTTCTACTCACCAGCTCGATCGGCACTAAGGCCCAGGAGGTGAGCGGTACGCTGGGTTCTCCCAGCGCCACGACGACAATCGATGGACGGCAGATTCCGCCACCGCCCGGCAAATTCGGTGGCACCATCAATCTCGATGCCTTGAACTCAAAATCCTATTGGCAGCCTCAAGTGGTGCCGCCTACGGGCGCTCCCAACGTTCTTCTGATCCTCACCGATGACGTGGGCTTCGCCGCACCCAGTACCTTTGGCGGCGTCATTCCCACCCCGGCGCTCGACCGCATCGCCAGCATGGGCCTGCGCTATACGCAGTTTCACACGACCTCGCTGTGCTCGCCCACGCGCGCCGCGCTGATCACCGGCCGCAATCATCACTCCGTGGGTTTCGGCGTCATCGGCGAAGCTGCCACCGGATACCCGGGCTACGACAGCGTCATCACAGCGGACAAATCCACCATCGGCCAGATTCTCAAGGCCAATGGCTATGCCACCTCGTGGTTCGGCAAGAATCACAACACGCCGGCATTTCAGACGAGCCAAACGGGGCCCTTCGATCAATGGCCGATCGGCATGGGCTTCGAGTATTTCTATGGCTTCCTTGGCGGCGAGACCAACCAGTGGCAGCCCGATCTCTACCGCAACACCACGCGGGTCTATCCTTATCTCAACAACCCGAACTACAATTTGATCACCGACATGGCGGACGATGCCATCGGCTATCTGAACCAGCTCAATGAACTCGATCCCAAGAAGCCGTTCTTCCTCTATTATGCGCCGGGCGGCACCCATGCGCCGCATCACCCGACGCAGGAATGGATCGACAAGTTCAAGGGCAAGTTCGACATGGGTTGGAATGCCTTGCGCGAACAGATCTACGCCAACCAGAAGAAGCTCGGCATCATCCCCGCCGATGCGCAGTTGACACCGTGGCCCGATGACCTGCTCAAGAGATGGGACGACCTCTCGGCGGATGAGAAGAAACTGTTCGCGCGGCAGATGGAGGTCTACGCAGCCTATCTCGCTTATACCGACCACGAAATCGGCCGTGTCATCCAGACTGTCGAGGATATGGGTAAGCTCGACAACACGCTGATCATCTATATCAGCGGTGACAACGGTCCCAGCGCCGAAGGCTCGCCAGCGGGAACGCCGAACGAGATGACCTTCTTCAACGGCGTCGAAGTGCCGGTCGCCGACCAGCTCAAGTTCTACGACGCCTGGGGATCGCAATTCACCTATCCCCACTTTGCCGTCGGCTGGGCCTGGGCGATGGCCACGCCCTACAAATGGACCAAGCAGATACCGTCTTATTTCGGCGGGATCCGCAATGGCATGGCCATCGCCTGGCCCGGCCACATCACCGACGCGGGCGGCATTCGCAGCCAGTTCCATCACGTCATTGACATCGTTCCAACGCTGCTTGAGGTCACAGGCATCCGTGCGCCCGAGTCAGTCGATGGCATTGCCCAGAAACCGATCGAGGGCGTGAGCATGGCCTACACCTTCGACAAGGCCAACGCCGAGGCACCCTCGCGGCACACCACTCAGTATTTCGAGATGTTCGGCAATCGTGCCCTCTATCATGACGGCTGGATCGCCTCCACGGTGCCCTACCGGGAGCCATGGAATGGTACAGCACCGGTGCCGAAGGATGTCGTAAACGGCATCAAGTGGGAGTTGTTCGACCTCACCAAGGACTGGACCCAGAACAATGATGTCTCTGCCGCCAACCCCGACAAGCTCAAGGAATTACAGGACCTGTTCTGGGTCGAAGCGGCGAAATATCAGGTGCTGCCGCTCGATGCTTCAGCTCTCACCCGGTTCATCCTGCCGCGTCCGAGCATCGTGGCGGGGCGCGACGAGTTTACCTACACCAAGCCGATTATCGGTATACCGCAAGGCACAGCGCCGAGCATCCTCAACAAGTCCTTCACCATCACCGCCGACATAGAAGTGCCCGATGATGGTGGCGACGGCATGCTGGTGACGGCGGGTGGGCGCTTCGGCGGCTGGGGGTTCTACCTCCTCAAAGGCAAGCCCGTCTTCACCTATGACCTGCTTGATCTTGCCAGGCCGAAGGTCGAGGGTGCCACAGCGCTCACGCCCGGCAAGCATACGGTGGAGTTCGCCTTCAAGTCCGATGGACCGGGCCTCGGCAAGGGGGGAGCCGGGACCATAACGGTTGATGGCACCGTGGCCGGGACCGGAACCTTCCCTCACACCATTCCGTTCGCGCTGGAGGCCAGCGAAACGTTCGATGTGGGTTCAGACACAGGGACCGGCGTCAACGACGCCGATTACCAGACGCCATTCAGTTTCACCGGCAAACTCAACACGCTGACTATCAAGCTTGAGCCGCAAGGCTAGTGGATATGCTCTCTAAGCTGTCGAGATCACCTTCTTGAGGCGACCTGCTCATGCGTGGGATCATAGGACTGAGCCCGAAGTCGCTGCTTTCCATCGAGGGCGTGCTTGAGGCAGCGACCGGGTTGGTGCTGCTGGTGGCGCCTTCGGTATTGGTCGAGCTGCTGCTCGGGGCAGCCCCCGGCACGCCCGTCGGCGTAACGGTCAGTCGCCTGGCCGGTGTGGCATTGCTCGCCCTTGGCATCGCGTGCTGGCTTGCGCGCGAAGACGCAGCAGGCCGTGCCGCGAAAGGATTGGTCGCGGCAATGTTGCTCTACAACGTTGCCGTGGTCGTGATCCTCGTACTTGCCTGGACGAGTCAGGGGCTGCATGGCATTGCTTTCTGGCCAGTGGTCCTGGCTCACGTAGGGCTGGGCGCCTGGTGCGTCGCGTGCCTGTCGATGCGAACCATCGAAGAGAAACGATCATAGCCGAAACTCGCCTTCCATCCCGATGTCGGGTGTTGGCCGATACTGTTGCAAAAGCCGGTAGCGCACGCCACGCGCGCAACAACTTTTGTAACAGTATCGGCCCGCAGCGGAAAATTACTCCGTTTCCCCTCTCCAAAACTGCCGCTTGGCGCGGCCGCCCGGCCCCGTCATAGTAGGCCGATGAGTCTTTCCACCGAAGCTTTGCCCGTGCCTTCGCCGTTCCTTTTGTGGATCGGCTTTGGCGCCATGTGCTTTGGCATGTTCATGGCGATCCTCGATATCCAGATCGTCATCACCTCACTGCCGGTGATCGAGGAGGCCCTGAAGATTGGCGCTGACCACATGAGCTGGGTGCAGACGGCCTATCTCATCGCCGAGGTGATTGCCATTCCGCTGACCGGGCTGCTGACGAGGGTGTTCACGCTGCGCTGGCTGTTCACCGGCGCCATTACGGTGTTCACCCTGGCCTCCATTGGGTGTGCATCAAGCACCGGCTTTGCCACCCTGATCGCCTGGCGGGTGCTGCAGGGGCTGGCCGGCGGTGTTTTGATCCCGCTGGTGTTCTCGGCGATTTTTCTGCTGTTCAAGCGGGGCCTTGAGCAGACGATCGCCACCACGATGGGAGGTGTGCTCGCCGTGCTGGCACCGGCCTTCGGTCCGATTACCGGGGGTGTGCTGACCGAGAATTTTTCCTGGCACTGGCTGTTTCTCATCAACGTCATTCCCGGCATTGTAACATTTTTCGCGGGCTTTGCCTGCCTGCCGCGCGAGACAGCACAGATCAATCTGCTGCGTTCACTTGATTGGCTATCGCTGCTGTTCATAGCGCTTGGCCTTGCTGCGCTGGAGATCGGACTTAAGGAAGCACCCGATAGGGGCTGGACATCGGTGGTGGTACTCGGGCTGTTCGGAGTGGTTGCGGTTCTTGCCTGGGCGGCTATCCGCAGGCCACGGCCGGCGGTCGATTTCAGCTTGTTGCGCGATCGCAACCTGGCATTCGGTTGCGGTGTCAGTTTTATTCTGGGCATGGCGTTGTTTGGTTCGGTTTATCTGATGCCGGTGTTTTTGGCCTTTGTGCGAAAGCATGGCCCCATCGATATTGGCCTGATCATTGTGGTGACCGGCATCGCCCAATTGATAACCGCGCCAATCGCGGTTCTCCTCGACCGGCGCTGCGGGGCGCGCTGGCTTTCGGCCGTCGGCTTCACCTTGTTTGCCGTGGGCCTGGCGATGAGCGCCAACCAAACGGTGGCCACCGATTATGACGAGATGTTCTGGCCGCAAATTATCCGTGGCAGTTTCATTGCCCTGTGCATTCTGCCGCCAACGCGCTTTGCGCTTGGGCTGTTGCCGCTCGACCGGGTGAGCGATGCCAGCGGGCTTTATAATCTGTGCCGCAATCTCGGCGGCGCCATCGGCATCGCACTGATTGACACGGTGATGTTCACCCGCGGGCCCGAGCATGCGGATTGGCTGACCGATCTGATCCACAGCAATCCCGCGGAGGCCGCGCGCTATCTGGGGCTGAGCATCGACGAAATCCCCAGCGACGATGATGCCATGGGCTTCATATCGATCATGGATGCGGTGCAGGATGCGAGCCTGACCATGGCGCTCAATGAGGCGTGGGCGATGCTGGCCGGGATCACCGCGCTCGCGGTTGTCCTGCTGTGGGTGATGGGACCGATTCGATCCGCCAATGCACCAGGAATTCAGCAACCACAAAGCGAGTGATGGTGTGGACGCAGCCGGCAAGCGACCTTGTTAATCACCTGTTAACCAAAAAAATATGTGGCTTTTCCTCCCTCCGGCACTTGACCGCGGTGCAGTCGACAGCGAGTCGCCCACTGATAATTCCGGCACCCGCCGATAACCCCACGAAACACTTGAGCTTCCATCGAGAATCGGATCAACTGGTGGTTATCCACAGACAGAGTCAAGCTGTGGACACAAGATATAGCGTTAAGATTTTGGTAACACACTAGCTATTGACGGCCCGACCCCACTGTTATAGTTTCGTCATCAAGGCTGAGGGGCAGGAACGAAGGGTCGGGTGGACCCGGAAATCCAAAATAAAAACTCAAAAATCATGCCAGAATCCGTGAGGCGGCAGCTTTACGGACAGGGAGTTTGTGTCGACAGTCGCGAGTAAACGGGGGCCTTGGTGGGTTATTGCGTGCGCCGGTTGCAAAAGAACAAGAATTGAACGAGGGACAACATGAAGATCGAGCGGCGTTTCACTAAAGCAGGTCAAGATGCCTATGCGGACATCGAATTCCGCCAGGCGACCAGTGAAATCCGGAACCCCGACGGCTCGGTGGTGTTCCGCCTCGAAGCGATTGAAGTGCCGGCCGCGTGGAGCCAGGTCGCCACCGATATTCTGGCGCAGAAGTATTTCCGCAAGGCGGGCGTTCCCGCCGCCCTGAAGCGCATTGAAGAGACCAGCATTCCCTCCTGGCTGTGGCGCTCGGTAGCCGATGAAGAAGCGCTGGCCCTGCTTCCCGAAAAATCCCGCATCGCGGGCGAGATGAGTACGAAGCAGGTGTTCAACCGCCTGGCCGGCACCTGGACCTATTGGGGCTGGAAGGGCGGCTACTTCAACACGGAAGAAGACGCGCGGGCTTTTTTTGACGAATTGTGCTTCATGCTGGCGACACAAAAGTGTGCGCCGAACTC
>JANLWG010000094.1:0-1887 GCA_031364405.1 Hyphomicrobiales bacterium | reverse complement strand
AACGTGCCGTATCGACGATGAAGCCGGATCCGGGTCCACCCGTGGTGGCGATGACCTTGCTTTCCGGAACCGCGCTGTATACGTCCTCATCGGTATAACGGCCCTGGGAATAACCCACTTTCGCGTCGACCTTCAGGCAGTCCTGGGCGGAAATGAAGTGCAGGGGGCCGGCATCCTTCGTCACGTTATTGAGATTTATGAAGACCTTGGCCTGGCGGTTGTCGCGGTGGTCGTAATGATAAAGCTGGCTGCGTTCTGCCGTCTGGTTCGGCGGCGTCCACCACAAGGTGAGATTGTACAGGCGCGGCAGCTGCCCGATATAGGATGAGATGGCTGCGAGAATCTCGTCCTGCACAGCGAGATCAATAAAGGCGCGATGCTCAAAGAGGTCTTCTGAGCGCAGAAGGTTGTACGGGAACTTGTTTTCATCGCGGATGCGATAGGGAACTGTTTTCCAAGTCTCGCCAAGATGGGCGAGCTTGGAAATTGTGTCGGGCGAGGTAGCCAACTTATTGGCATCGAAGCTTGCATAGCAACTCTCTTCGGTCATCGTGATGAGGCCGGTGCCGCGCCCGATGGCCTTGTTCTCCAGGCCCTTGGCAAGACGCTCCAGTGGTGAGCGCAGCAGCATGCGTCCGGCCCGCAAACCGCTCCGGATGGCTTTGTTCACATATCCCAATGCAACGGATGGCATATCCTATCTCCATATCTGTGAAGCAGGCCGGTCTGAAACCGGTTTCCATTTACCCTAGCCCGCTGTATCGACGCAAGCCGTTCGGCAAGACGGGACTTACTTGAGTTCGATGAGGTCCTTGCCGATGTCCCGCGCCGTGATGCCTGAAAACCGCGACAATGTCCGCTGCAGCCTGCCGATGCGGCCGTTCACCATGTCCTGGCCGAGGCCGGAGAATTTCAGCTTCTTGTATTCCCTGCGGCTGCTGTTTCCGGGCATCAACTTCTTGAGGCGCTGGGGCATGAGCTGGCGTTGGTGCTGGACGTAGGCCTTGAGCCATTTCGCAAACGAAACATGCCGCTTGGATGCGAGACCGATGGCATTGCGGTCGAGCGCCTCCATGACCGCGTCGGAACTCAGGTTGGTGCCATCGAAAGTGATGAAACGATGCAGGAATTCCTGCTGCGCGGCGGTCAGGGGAACTTCGCCTCGATCGAAAACCGTGCCTACATTGGCGAGCAATTCGGCTTCCGAAAAACATTCGATGCCGATACTGTTGGGAAGCGGGTTGTCGAAGCGCTCGGACGTCGCCGGCCGGTAGGTGAGAACCATCGTGCCCTCGATGGCGGCTTCCACCGCACTCGTGCAGCCATTGTGGATCAGCACACGGGCTGCGGCGATCCAGGCCACGACGCTGCCTTCGAAGACGACATGGGCATTGGCAATGCCCGCAACCGCTTCTTTCCACGCTGTGTGATCTTCCGCCGGATGCGGCCTGATGACGAGATTGCGGGGTGCGATGGCCGCCGCGACCTTCGGCATGACCGCCCGGAAGCCCTCGAAGATGGCGCGCTTGTGGCCGAGATACTCGGCGGCATCCTTCTCCATCTCCCCGCCTTCGATCTTCTGCGCGAGGTTGAAGCGCTCGCTGCCGGTTACCGTGTTGTTGACCGTGCCGAAATTGCTGTTGAAGAGAACGAAATCGCCAAAGCGGCCGCGGATCGATGCGATGTCTTCATCGTGATATCCGCGCAGCCGCGGCAGCAGCATGTCGACGCGGGGATTGCCGACGGATTCGACCGTCACGCCGTGCAGCATCCCTGAGCGCTGCCACAGTTCCCGGCTGTCATCGCCCCAGGTCAGCAGAAGGTCGACATTCTTCATGGCGTCCTTCTCATGCTTCAACAGGTAGATTTCATCCGACTGGCGGACTA
>JANLWG010000076.1:0-9607 GCA_031364405.1 Hyphomicrobiales bacterium | reverse complement strand
AATTCCGGTTGTCCGCCACCGAAGAGTCTGGCCTGGACCTCGGGAATGAACGACCAGGTCACCGCCTCGTTGAAACCGCGCGAGGCCAGGGTGCGCCGCGCTGCCAGCATGCGCTTCTGCAACGGATTGAGCACCGGCTTGGCAATCGGATGATCGGGCTCCATCGCCACCGGCGGGATATTGTCGAGACCAAAGATACGGCAAACTTCCTCGACCAGATCAGCCTCGCCGTGAACGTCGGGCCGCCACGGCGGAACCGCGCAGGAGAGACCTTCCGCCATTTCGGTCACGCCGAAAC
Organism: Hyphomicrobiales bacterium; assembly: GCA_031364405.1. Classification (GTDB taxonomy): domain Bacteria; phylum Pseudomonadota; class Alphaproteobacteria; order Rhizobiales; family Aestuariivirgaceae; genus Aestuariivirga. The sequence goes on along the minus strand of JANLWG010000076.1, from coordinate 9,309 downwards.
CCAGATCGGAGAGAATGCGGATTTGCTCAGTCAACGGAACATCAGCACCGCCCAGCGATTTCACCCGTGTGGGCCTGAGCGTGAAACTGCGCGAGGTATCGGGAACAGCTCCGGCGACTACCAGATGCGAGGCTTCGCCGCCGCACAGATCAAGGATCATCCGTGTAGCAATCTCCGCGCCTGTCTGGGTGAAGGCCGGGTCGATGCCGCGTTCGTTGCGGTAGCGGGCATCCGAGGCAATGCCGAGCTTGCGGCCGGTGGCGGCGGTGCGCAGGGGATCAAAATAGGCGGCCTCGAGGAAAACATCTGTTGTGGTCTCAGAACAGCCTGAAGCTTCGCCGCCAATCACGCCGGCAATGGCCTCCGGGCCATGATCATCGGCGATCACTGTCATTGCCGGGGCAAGCACATAGGTCTTGCCATCGAGTGCCGCCATGGTCTCGCCGTCCAGGGCCAAGCGGGCGTGAATATTGCCCGTTACTTTCGCCGCATCGAAGACATGCAGGGGCCGCGCATAGGCGAAAGTAATGTAGTTGGTAATATCAACCAATGCCGAGATCGGACGCAGCCCAATGGCCTTGAGCCGCCGCTTCAGCCATTCCGGCGATGGCCCGTTCTTGATGCCCCGAAAATAACGTCCGACGAACAATGGGCAGGGCTTGGTATCATTGTCTTCAAAATCCAGCGACACCTTGATTGGCGAATCGAATGAGCCCGCAACTGGTTTCGCATCAAGAGGCTTCAGCTTGCCCAGGCCCTTGGCGGCGAGATCGCGCGCGATGCCTCTGACGCCCAACGCATCGGGACGGTTGGGCGTTACCTTCACATAGATCATCGGGTCGTCGAGGCCGAGTGCTGTAACAGCGGGCGTGCCGACGGGCCAGTCACCGGTAAGATCGATGATGCCGTCATGCTCCTGGGAAATCAGCAATTCGCGTTCCGAGCACAGCATGCCCTGACTTTCGGAGCCGCGGATCACGCCTTTTTCCAGGGTGATGCCGGTACCGGGAATGAATGCCCCCGGCAGCGCCACGATGCCCTTCATGCCGGTGCGGGCGTTGGGTGCGCCGCAGACAACTTGAATCTCACCCTGCTCCGTCTCGACCCTGCACAGCCTGAGCTTGTCGGCGTTGGGATGCTTGATGGCCTCCTTCACATAGGCGACCTTGAAGGGTGCGAGCACCTTGGTCTTGTCTTCGACCTCTTCGACTTCGAGGCCAACACCGATCAGCCCCTGCACGATCTCATCGAGCGAGGCGGCGGTGTCGAGATGATCCTTCAACCAGGAGAGGGTGAATTTCATGGGTAGCTCCAATGTCCTCGCCCGCGCGGCGGGAGAGGAAGGGGACCCATTGCGCAGCAATGGGGGAGGTGAGGGGGAATATCAGACACGATGTGCCAAAACCTCAACAATGAGAGTCAGCACTTCATCCAAGCCGTTGACGATCTCGTCGTTATGGAAACGAATGACTCGATATCCGAGCGTGGCGAGATGCCTGGAACGATTGGCATCCTTGGCGATTTCGGCATCGGATGAATGCGTCGCTCCATCGACTTCGATGATGAGCTTGTTTTCGCGGCAGAGAAAATCGGCGATGTAGGGGCCGACTGGCGCCTGGCGGACAAACTTGAAGCCTTCAAGGGTTCGATTGCGCAATTGTTCCCAAAGCCGCTTTTCCGCGAATGTTTCATCGCGGCGGAGTAGGCGGGCGGTTGAAAGTTTGGCGCCATGTCGCATGTTACGACTCCCCCTCACCTCCCCCATCGCCTGCGGCGATGGGTCCCCTTCCTCTCCCGCTTCGCGGGCGAGGACACTCACGATAATCCCCCCGGCAATGTCGGCACTTGCAGCGCCTTGAAACCGTAATGCCGGAGCCAGCGCAGATCGGCTTCGAAGAAGGCACGCAAATCCGGGATACCGTATTTCAGCATGGCGATGCGGTCGAGGCCCATGCCGAAGGCGAAGCCCTGGTATTTGTCCGGATCGAGCCCGCCGGAACGGATGACAGTGGGATGCACCATGCCACTCCCCAAAATCTCAAGCCACGAATTGCCCTGGCCGATCTTCACCTGGCCGCCTTCCCATGAACAATTGATGTCGACTTCCATCGAGGGCTCGGTGAATGGAAAGTGCGAGGCGCGGAAACGCATCTTGACATCGTCGACTTCGAAGAAGCTCTTGCAGAATTCGCCGAGCACCCATTTGAGATGGCCAAGATGGGTTACCTCGTCGATGACCATTCCTTCGATCTGGCTGAACATCGGCGTGTGGGTCATGTCGCTATCGCAGCGATAGGTGCGCCCCGGAGCGATGATGCGAATGGGCGGCTTTGTTGCCAGCATGGTGCGGATTTGCACCGGGCTGGTATGAGTGCGCAACAGCCGGCGCGAGCCGTCGGGCTTTTCGTTGAAATAGAAGGTATCGTGTTCCTGGCGGGCGGGATGCTCAGGCGGAATGTTGAGGGCGGTGAAATTGTTGAAATCATCCTCGATGTGCGGCCCCTCGGCCACGGCAAAACCAAGATCGCCGAAAATCTGCACCACTTCTTCCCACACTTGGGAAACCGGATGCACGGTGCCCTGGGGCTGCTGGCGGGCGGGCAAGGTCACGTCGATCTTCTCGGTGAGAAGCCGCTGCTCAAGGGCGGCTTCCTGCAAACTGGATTTGCGCTGGGCGATGGCGTCCGCCACCTTGTCCTTGAGCAGGTTCAGAGCCGCGCCGGCTTCACGGCGTTCATCGGGGCCCATAGCACCCAATGTTTTCATACGCTCGGAGATTGAACCCTTCTTGCCGAGGGTGGCGACGCGCAGCGCTTCCAGCGCGGCCTCGTCACTTGCCTTGGCTACCTGAACCAGCACATCGCGTTCGAGTGATTGCAGTTCCATCATTCCCCCAACGAATCAAATGGCCGGACCCAAGAGTTGCGTTATGCAACCATCTGGCCCGGCCAAGGTATCCGGATATCCGTGCGCGAAACCGCTTACTGCGCGGCCTTCGCCTTATCAACCAGAGCGGCAAAGGCGCTGGCGTCATGCACGGCGAGATCGGCCAGGACCTTGCGGTCCACTTCGATCCCAGCCTTGGCCAACCCGAAAATAAACCGGCCATAGGTGAGGCCCAATTCACGGGTTGCGGCGTTGATGCGCTGAATCCACAAAGCGCGGAAATTGCGCTTCTTGGTGCGGCGGTCACGGTAGCCATATTGCTCGGCCTTTTCGACCGCTTGGACAGCGACGCGGAAGATGTTCTTGCGGCGGCTGAAATAGCCAGCGGCCTTCTTGATCACCTTCTTGTGGGCTTTGCGGGCGACGGTGCCGCCTTTTGAACGTGGCATGGTTGTCTCCTCCGTTCTTAGCGTGCGTAGGGCATGTGGATACGAACCAGACCGGCATCGCCGGGGGACAGGATCGTGGTGCCACGCTGATTGCGGATCTGTTTCTTGGTGCGCTTGATCATGCCATGGCGTTTGCCGGCCTGACCGCCGCGGATCTTGCCCGATGCGGTGACCTTGAACCGCTTCTTGGCAGAGGATTTCGTCTTCATCTTGGGCATTTGGCTTATTGTCCTTTCAAAGCATAACGAAGCCGCCATGGCATGCCCTTTACAGGCCAGGCGGCTTGAACTGGCGGGTTTAAGCAAAAACGGCGGGGAATTGCAAGTCAGACCCGGATCGTAACCCGCAAGCCCCCCAGCTCCGAGCGGTCATAGTCGATAGCGAGATTATAGGTGTCGGCGATGTCCTCAACGATAGACAGGCCAAGGCCCGAGCCCTGTTTGGTCTCGTCGAACCTCTGGCCGCGTTCGGAAATCTGGCCAAGATTGGCTTCCGGCACGCCGGGTCCGTCATCTTCTATGGTGAGTAAACCATCCGCCAGGCGAATCTTGACGCGCGAATTGGCCCACTTTCGTGCGTTGTCGAGAAGATTGCCAAACAGCTCAGTGAGATCGCCCGCCTCCAGCGGCACGGCGGCAGCAGCCGCAATGGCGAGCTCCCAGTCCAGCTCATCACCGCGGGGAAGCCGCCGCATGGCGGCGATCATTTTTTCGGCCACCGGATGAAGCGGCGTCATCGTATGGCCCCGGCCGGTGGAAAGCCTGGCGCGTGCGAGAACACGCTCCACATGGCGGTGCATGATTTCGACCTGATCTTCGACCTCATCGGCCTGGGCGCCAAGCTTGTGTTTTCTGAGATCGCGGGAGATGGCCGAAAGCACGGTAAGCGGGGTTTTTAGCCCGTGGGCCAAATCGCCGGCCCGGCGGCGGGCGCGTTCGAGCGACTTCTGGCGCATATCGAGGACATCGTTGAGTTCGCCAACAAGGGGTGCTACTTCCTGCGGAAAAAAGCCGGCAAGCCTGTCGGCAAGCCCGGCCCGCACATCGGCCAATTGGTGGCGAAGTGTGGTCAGCGGGCTGAGGCCGACGGTTACTTGAATCCAGGCGCCCAGCGTCAGCATGATTCCGATCAGGGTGAGCGCCAGAGCCAGCTGATCGCGCAATTGCCCCCTGGGCCGCGCCACCTCTTCTTCGTGGGCCGCCACGGTTAGCCAGAGGGCTTGCGACTTGCCGTTTGCCTCAATGGAAATATGACGGCTTGCAACAATCAGGGCTTCGTCCTCCGGCCCGACTGCATTGAGCGGGTCGAGATCGGTATCCCAAAGCGAAGGCGAGCGCAGCGGCTCTGTTTGCGCTGGCTGACCCGGCGCGGCAAAATCAATGCGCCAATAACGCCCGCCATAGGGTTCCTGAAAGCGCGGGTCGGCAAGTGCGCGGCCCATCGTCACGTTGCCATCCTTTGCGACGCGGATGGCGCCCACCAGTTGCAGCAGATTATTGTTCAAATCCGCCTGAACCACAGCGCGCACCTGCCGATCGTATAGCTTTACGATGGCAAGCCCGGTGAGGAACAAAGCGAATGCGATGGAAATCGCCGCGGCAGTGAACAGGCGCAGACGCAGCGAGCCGTTGTTCATGCCACTTCTGAGGGAACGACATAACCGAAGCCGCGCCGGGTTTCGATCACATCGGCTTTAAGCTTCCGGCGCAAACGGCCAACCAGGGCTTCGATCGCATTCGAGTCGCGCTCGCTATCGTGGGAATAGAGGTTTTCGCCCAGTTCGGCTTGCGAAATCACGCGGCCGCGATGATGAAAAAGATAGTTGAGAAGGCGAAACTCAAGCGGGGTCAATACAACCGGTACGCCTCCCACCGAAACTTGTCTCGTGCGCGGATCGAGAATGACGGCGGCTACCTCGATCGATGGCTTCGCCCGTCCCGCGGACCTGCGAACCAGGGCCCGCAACCTTGCCATGAGTTCTTCCATGCGAAATGGCTTGGGCAAGTAATCATCAGCGCCGGCATCTATGCCGTCGACACGGTCTGTCCATGTGCCCCGCGCCGTCAATACCAGCACTGGCGTTGCTATGCCTTCCTGGCGCCAGCGCTTGAGTACGGTAATTCCATCAATCTTGGGCAGGCCCAAATCGAGGATGATGGCTGCATAGTTCTCGGTACCGCCACGAAACCAGGCGTCTTCACCATCGGTTACGACCTCGGCGACGTAGCCACCGGCATTTACAGCTTCCGCCAGGTCCGCTGCTATCCGGACTTCGTCTTCAACTATGAGAATCCGCATTCACAGACCTTTGGTACTGATGATGCGGCGGGTAAGAGCGTTAACACGGACTTCAATAAGACGGTCTTGCGTGTCGACCATTCGAATGTTGTACACAAGGCGCGAGATCGGCCCGGTCAGCGTTATCCGCACAACCTCACCTTTATATTTCTTTCTGACGACGGCAAGGATGTCTTTAAGCGGGACGGCCCTGCCATTCTTGACAGCATCACTGATGCTGCTCTTGCCGCTACTGTTACTGATCGTGCCGCCGTCATCGTCACCGCCGTCATCGTCACCACCGCCATCGTCACCACCGCCATCGCTACCGCCGCCGTCGCTACCGCCATTGCCGTCATCGGCATAGGCATGCTGCGCCGGACTTGCCAATAGGCCGGCAAGCAGCACCAGCAGCATTTTACGCCGTGTCATCAGATGATCAGGACCAGACACAACAACAACTCGCCATCCCATTAACGCCAAACCCGCCATGTGCGGATTTTAGCGCAATCTTATTTCATCTTGTAGACTACCCGATCTGACGAACGGGTGAACGGGTCTGTCAGCGATTTGTCAGCGTGGCGCCAAAACCATGACAATCTGGCGGCCCTCGAAACGCGGTTCAGACTCAACTTTGGCGATTTCAACTGTATCTTTTTTGACACGATCAAGCAGCTGCTGACCGAGTTCCTGATGGGCCATTTCACGGCCACGGAAGCGCAGGGTGATCTTCACCTTGTCGCCCTCCTCGAAGAAGCGCCTGATCGCCTTCATCTTCACGTCGTAGTCATGATCATCGATCATCGGGCGCATCTTGATCTCCTTGATCTCGATGACCTTCTGATTCTTGCGCGCTTCGTTGGCTTTTTTCTGCTCCTGGTACTTGAACTTGCCGTAGTCGAGGATCTTGGCCACCGGGGGCTTGGCATCGGGCGAAACCTCAACCAGATCGAGATTGGCCTCCTCGGCCATCATCATGGCCTGGCGGATCGGCACCACGCCTATATTCAAGCCCTCGGCGTCGATGAGGCGTACCTCACGCGCGTCGATTCGGTGGTTGATCCTGTGTCCCTCTTCCTTTTGCGGGGCGGCGGCTCCGCGGCTCGTCGATGGCCTCCTGGGTGGCATGCTCAAGTGTCGGTTATCTCCTGTGAAAGGGGCAGGGCGAATCCGCCTGACCCTCTGGTTTGCGCTCGCTATAGACATTGAAGTAACCCCCGGCGTCAAGGGCTGCCTGAGCTTTGTGTTATCGATTTATGACGTCGCGATAGGATTTTGCCCGCCCGGCGGATTTTGCTTCCCATATGGCTCTGCCGACAGCTCGCGCCAGGGTTTCCGCCGCCAGCGCGCCCAAACGGGCCAGCGCCAGCGGCCTTGGCAGGTCCAGTTCACGGACACCGGTTGCCGCGGCAAATATGGTGTCGCCGTCGAATGGTGTGTGCAGGGGCCGGATGGCGATTGCCATGCCATCACCCGCCATGATCGCCAGACGTTTGGCCTCGGACTTGCTGAGGCGGGCATCGGTGGCGACCACGGCTATCGTGGTGTTGGCACCGGGTGAAGCCGCATCCGGGATAAGATCGAGTTTGGTTCCGGCGAGTGTTGTGGAAATGGGCGTTGGTGGCTGGCGTGGCCCCATTTCCTCACCGCAAGCATAGTCGATACCCCAGGGCAGCCCAGTATGGCCATTGATGCAAGAGCCAACGCTGTTGACCGCGACCAGGGCGCCAACGGTAAATCCATTCCACACCGCCGAAGCGCTGCCGAGACCGCCCTTTAAGCTGCCCGCGATGGCGCCCAGGCCTGCTCCGGCAAGTCCCAGTTCAAAACTTGCCGCAGCCGACGCCAGGGCTTCCTGGCCCAGGCGAGCGTAGGGGGATAGATCGGCCCAGGACTTGTCACCGCCATTGATGAGATCAAAGAGAATAGCAGCTGGCACGACCGGGCAGGGCAATATCTGCTCGCCGAATTTGTAGCCGATGCCCCGGCGTGCCAGTTCGGTGGTTACCGCCGAAGCGGCGTCAAGACCAAAGACCGAGCCACCGGCCAGGACGATGGCATGGACGTCCGCAATGAGATTTTCTGGTTCAAGCGAAGGCGTTTCGCGGGTGCCCGGGGCCCCGCCCCGAATATCGGCGGCCACCACCATGGAGCGCTCCGGCAGCACCACTGTGACACCGGTAAGTATTCGCAGGTCGCCGGCATTGCCGACTTTCAACCCGGCAACGTCGGTTATGAGATTTCGCGGGCCGGCATTGGCCACTTTGGTCACCCCTCCGCTGCCGATTTGCGTTCGCCACGCCGCCCGGTCCGGAGTTCGGCAACCGAGTCCGGAATGGTGACGGCGAAAGCTGTTCCAGACGTGCCGGTCGCGGCAAGTTTAACATCGCCGCCATGGGCCCTGATAAGTTCAGCGGCGATGGCGAGGCCCAGCCCGGTGCCGCCGGAACGTGCCGCACTCTGAAAGGCTTCGAACAGCCGGGGGCGCACTCGCTCCGGAATACCGGGCCCGGTATCCTTCACTTCGATCGTCACCACGCTGCCTTCGCGCCACGACCGGAATGTCACTGTTCCGTCGGGGGCGGCGCTATCATCGCTTTGCGCGGCCTCGATAGCTTCAATGGCGTTGCGCAACAGATTGGTCAGTGCACGGTTCAATTGCTCGCGGTCGGCGTCGGCCACGATACTGGACGGAATGTCGTTGTAGAGCACGATACGGCTGGAGGTCTGAACAACAGCACTCTCGATCACTTCGCCGGCAAGCGCCTTCAGGGCGATCTTCTCGCGGACTGGCGGGGATTCCTGGGCCCTGCCAAATTTCAAAGTCCGGGTCAGGAAGCCGATGGCGCGGTCGAGCGAGTCGATCAACTTCGGCGCAAACCGCTGTACCGTGGGATCGTTGATCATGGTCAGGCGATCGGAAATCAGATGGGCCGATGATAGCATGTTGCGCAGATCATGACTGACTTTTGAAACCGCCAGACCAAGCGCTGCCAAGCGGTTCTTTTGTTGCAGCATCGACAAGAGTTCGGTTTGCATTTCGTGAAGCTGGCGCTCGGCCGTGCCGATTTCATCGCCGCGGTTCGATGGGCGGATGATGCGGGCCGGATCTTCGGGGTTGCGGCCGAAAGCGACCATGTTATCGGTCAGACGTTTCATCGGCCGCACCAGAACCCGGTTAAGCGCCGCAAATACCAGTCCCGCCACCAACAGGGACAGGATGATTGAGAGGATCAATATGTTGAAGCCGTAACCCAACATCGCGGTACGCAAGGGAGCTTCCTGAAGAGCGATTTCGATCAGGTCGCCCGACATGTTGGGGGGTGTGTCGATGACACCGATCACTCTGGGTTCATTGGTGAACATGGTGGTGAACGCATCCAGAATGGCTTGCGCCCACATTGTCGAGCGCAGATCGAAGCTGGCTTCAATCATGTGATCGCCGTCGCTGCGCAGGATGAGTTGACGCTTTTGGTCCTTGCTGAGCGAGACGACAAGAACGCCAGCACCTTTGAGGATTTCGCTGCGCAGGTCATTCGAGAGGATTTGCCCGGGGGCTGCTTCCACCGCCAGGGCGGCAATTTCCGCCTGGGCGATGCGGTTCTTGAGCCATTGGATACGGAAGTTGGCGATCGACGGCAGGAAAATAAGAACTTCGCCAAGCATGACAAATATGATGGTGAGCGCCAGAACCTTG
>JANLWG010000073.1:0-8577 GCA_031364405.1 Hyphomicrobiales bacterium | reverse complement strand
ATCGCTCGCCGATTTACAAACCTCGAAACTGCTTTCAAGCATCCGTGACAGGATTGACCACCCTTGTGCCATCTGATGCCAGTTTTGAAATCATCTCGAGTTTGATGCGTTCGGCTTCACCGATGTTCACATTCCATGCTGAGATGCTGAGCTTGAACCCCTCGTAACGCCCTGCCTTGAGCCAGGCGCAAAGCGCTTCATGCTCCGGTTTTGAAATTTCCCTGGGCCGCTTGACCGCAAGCTTAAAAACATCGGTCATTGAGGCGCCCTTCCAGATATGCACGAAGGCCGTGCCATTGCGCTCGATCAGGCCCACTGACATTTCGCCCCACAGGCCGGCTGCCTTTTGAGAGTGTTCATGGGCAAGGCGCTGGTTGCGCAGCGCGTCGTTGCGGCCATGATTATCGTTAAGTCCGGATTTGTGATCGGGTTTTCGGTTTGGTGATGCTTTGGGCGGGCTCATGAACATTCCTCTCTGGTTCGGCCAATTGACTTTCCTTGACAATACGCTCGAAGGCTTCGGTTTCGTGCTTTATGCGGTAGCTTGGTTCGCGGCCCTCGTCAGGCATGATGCGAACCACGGTATAGAGCCCCCCGGCCTGACCCTTGGCTGAGCGCAAATCTTTCAGAAGAAGCAGGGAATGCCCCGCTGAAAACTTCGCCGCTGCCATTATGTCTCTCGCTGGTACAGGCGGGAGCAACGTGTCTCTCGGCCATCGGTGCCTGGTTTATACTACCGGTGATGAGCCCTTATGCGCCCTTGCGCCGCAAATAGCGATCTATTTGCGGCTTCCGCTTGGTGTTTGCCGCTTTGACTGATAGAAGGGGGGTGCGAAGTTTAGGTTCATTGATTTTTGCTGCTGCAACGGCTGAAAGTGCCGTGGCCACTTGATGAAAGTTCCCGGAACATCGATTTGCCCGGAGAGCTTGCAACACCTGCGGGCTTGACCGGGTTGAACCAACTGATTGAAAGCTGGATTAACCACCGCAAGGCCGCCATAAGGGCCGTGGGTGAACAAGCTGGCCTTCCACTAAACCGGAGCACAACACATGGCGTTTCCGCCGAACTACAATCAGGACCGGACCAACCGCGCGCGCGCCAAGGCACGCAAGGCGCTCGACAAGCAGTCGAAGCGAGAGGAAAAGGCCGCACAACGCAAACACGATCAGCCGGCCACGGAGCAAGGCAGTGCTGCGGTGGCAGACAAAGAGGAGCAGCCGTAATGGCCAAGAAGAAACCCAAGGTCGATGACAGCATCATCCTCTTCGATGTCATCTACGAAGATGGCAGCAAGAGTTCGCGCCGGAAAGTATCAGCCGCCGATCTGTCGGATCACGACGGTGATGCCCATGCCAAAACTGTGATCATGGATCAGGATCGCAAGATTTCTGAAAAGTCTGGCAATGATCGAGGTTCCATCCGTTCAATCGCCCGCTCGCCAACCTGAGCTGGCGCACTTCAATTGAACGAAGGCAGCGAAGTCATGTTTCGCTGCAATTCACCAAACGAGATGAGACGCTTGGTATCTTCATCCCACAAAGTGAGGCGCACGCATTTGAGGCTTTGCCAAAGTGTCAGCCGCCCCACATCCTTCAGTTCGGGATGATCGCGCAAAACCTGGGGCAGGCGGTGAAACGGAATACGGCTCGATAGGTGATGCAGATGGTGAATGCCGATATTTCCGGTGATCCACATCAAGGGCTTCGGTAAATCATAATAGGAGCTGCCGTGCAGGGCGGCTGGCTCATGGCGCCAGTTGGGGTTGCGCTCCCAATGGGTGCGGTCGAACTGGTGCTGGACATAAAACAGCCATACGCCAATCGATGCGCCGATCACGACGATCGGCAACTGAATGACCAGAAAAGCCTGCAGGCCAACCAGCCAGATTAGCAGGGCCGAAACGGCGGCGATCCCCAAATTGGTTGAAACCACGCTCCACCACGGCATCTGGCCCTGCTTCATGGCACCGACCGGCAGCCGGTGCTGCAGGATGAACAGATAGGCCGGGCCAATTCCGAACATGACAATCGGGTGCCGGTAAAGCCGGTATTTCAGACGGCCGAGAGTTCCGAGCGCCAGATACTCAGCGATGGTCAGCGTATCGATATCGCCAATTCCGCGGCGGTCAAGATTGCCTGAACCCGCGTGGTGCTGGGCATGGGCCCGGCGCCAGTAATCATAGGGTGTGAGCGTCAGCACGCCGATAACGCGGCCAACCCAGTCATTGGCTTGACGCGAGGTGAACATAGCGCCATGGCCACAATCATGCTGCACCATAAACAGCCGCAGCATCAGTCCAGCTGTTGGTATAGCGGCGAGAAGCGCCAGCCAGATGCTGACCTGCAGCAGGGCCCACATCACCAGCCACATCCCGATGAATGGGGCAATGGTAACAGCAATCTCGAAGATGGCGCGCCGGTTGTCGGGCTGCTTATAGGCCGCGAGGCGCGCAGCCCACGTCTGCGGGAGGCCGGTCAAACGAAAGCACTCTGCAAGGGAAAATCACTTTCTGCTGCGCCGGGATTTCCCAGCGCGCGGTGCCGCCTTATAGCACACCTATATATGAAAGGTGGAAGTCTTTTCGCCTCAGGAATGGAATAGCTTGTAATTTGGCGCGGGAGCGCCTAAATAGGGCCATCGAGTTTCGGCCGATTGGCTCGGCGCCGCACTTTCTGACTTTTAAGGTGCAATAGCCCTACCCCTGATATCCAGAACATCGATAGGCTGTGGACGTGCACGATGCATGTTTACACCATCACTTAGTTGCATCTTGAAAGGAATTACTATGCAAACAGGCGTCGTAAAGTGGTTTAATGCCCAGAAGGGTTTTGGTTTCATTCAGCCGAATTCCGGCGGGCCAGATGTTTTCGTTCACATCAGTGCGGTTGAACGCGCTGGTCTGACCGGTCTCAATGAAGGCCAGAAGGTCTCCTATGAAATCGTCGCCGACCGCCGCACCGGCAAGTCGTCGGCCGATCGTCTGCAGGCCACGAGCTAACTCTAACCAATCTCGTTCACTCCCGTCGACCACGGATGTACTGGCGGCGGGTTTGGGCAGGATCATGACCGGTACTCCTGGGCGTTCGCGTCTGGTTGTTAGCGCCGGTCAAGCGGGGCCGCGTTCTTCGCAAGAAGAATGCGGCTCCGTTTTTGTTCAAGCGGCCTAGCGCGGCCGGTTATCTCAATTCGCATGGGGGCAAAAGGAAAGCTTAGAATGACAGCCAGTACCAATCTCTTCATGTTCCGTTCCGGCACGTCGGACGCCCTGCACGGCTTTACCGCCGAGCCCGCAGGTGAGCGCCTACCGCAGAAATTTGGCCCATGGGCGGGCATTGGCGTGGTTCGCCCCGACCAGGTTCCACCCCACGGCCTTGGCCGCGACGCCATCGAAACCGGTATCGCCGCCAACGGCTACCAACTCTGGCGCAAGAAGGCGCCGTCTGCGTCCTGAGGACTCTCAATGCTCAATCATCGGACAAGGTAACCACTGCATGCAGGTATTCGTCAGAGATAACAACGTCGATCAGGCTCTCAGGATCCTGAAGAAGAAGATGCAGCGCGAGGGCATTCTCCGCGAGATCAAGCAACACGCGGCCTACGAGAAACCATCGGAGCGCCGGGTCCGCGAAAAGGCCGAATCGATCCGCCGCGGCAAGAAACTGGCGCGCAAGAAGCTGCAGCGCGAAGGCCTGCTGCCAATGCCGAAGCTGAAGCCTCGCGTGCCGCGCCGCCCCGACATCTTCCAGCAACAGCGCCCCGCTGAAAAAATCATCCCCACCAACTCGGTCATTCCCGCTGTGGCGTAGTCGAGTGCCCCAAGTCCAGGCCTTGCCAACTCCGGCCCGTCACGGCAGTCTGCCAAGCTTGGCAGCCCTTGTCTGAGGGTAGCCGCCGCGAGGGCAATGCCATGAACTATCCCATGCCTGCTAACGAAACCGGGCGGCTTGCCGCTGTTCGCGGGCTCGACATTCTCGATACCGCGCCCGAGATAGCCTATGATGAGATCGGCGAACTGGCAACCCAGATATGCCGGTGCCCAATAGCCTATGTTGCCCTGATGGATGACGACCGCCTGTGGCTCAAGGCCAAATACGGACTGCCGCCAGGCTTCAATCAATGCCCGCGCGAAATCTCGTTCTGCGCGACGACAATCTGTGGCACCGAAATGATCATGGTGCCGGACCTTCGGCTGGATGAGCGCTTCAACCAGATTCCGTTCGTCGTCGGCGAGCCGTACCTCAAGTTTTATTGCGGCATTCCCTTGATTAACGGCGAAGGTTACGCGCTTGGAACCATCTGCATCATGGATTTCGAACCCCGCCAGCTTACATTCGATCAAATCGCGTCACTGCGATCGCTGTCACACCAAGTGCTGGCGCAACTCGAACTCCGCCGCAAGCTGATTGAATTCGACCAGACCATCAAGGATTTGCATCAGGCGCGCGGCGAAGTTGCCATCGAAAAGGCCCGCACCGAGGAATTGCTTTACAATATTTTGCCCGTCTCAATCGCCGAGGAGCTCAAGATCAGCGGGCGCGTACAGCCCAAATACGCAGCCTCTACCACCATCCTGTTCGCCGATTTCAAAGGCTTCACGCTGCTGGCCGAGCGCATGGAGCCGGTCGCTCTCATTGGACTCCTCGACCAGTACTTCACAGCCTTCGATGAAGTCATGGCTCGCCATGGCCTGGAAAAACTGAAAACCATCGGCGATGCCTATATGGCTGCTGCCGGTGTCACCGAAACCAGCCGGCGCCACGCCATCGACGCTTGTCTGGCGGCATTGGCGATGCAAGCCGCGGTTTCACAATTAAACACGCGCCGCGAAAAAATGCGCTTGCCAGTGCTCCAATTGCGAATCGGAGTTCACTCGGGTCCTGTCATGTCCGGCGTTGTCGGCCGCAAGAAATTTACTTTCGATATCTGGGGCGACGCCGTCAACACGGCAGCGCTGATGGAGTCCAATGGTGAGGCCAACCGCATCAATATTTCGGAAGCCGTTGCTGGTCACGTAAAAACCCTGTTCGAACTTGAGCCGCGCGGCGCCATCGAAGCCAAACATGGCCGCCGCCTCGACATGTATTTCCTCGACCGTCTGAAGGCCGAGCTATCGCGCGATGCCGCGGGCTTCGAGCCTAATGAAAAATTCGCCCAGGAGTGCGCCCGGCTGATTACTGGCTTCTCCGCCTGAGGCAGGCTGTTTTGGAGTGCTACAGCGAGGTTCCCCTCACTCCGGCTTGTGCGCAGCCTGGCGCAGCGCGATCACCTCTTGCAGTGCTGCCTCGACCTGTGGGTTTTGTTCCATCAGTTTGTGAACGTCGGCGGCATCGAGCGCCAGGAGTTCGCACGGGCGCCGGGCAATTACTGTCGCCGTCCGCCGGGTTTTGCCGAGCACGGCGATTTCGCCGAAGAAATCGCCTTCGTTGAGCTTGACTGAGCCATCCGGCACAATCACTTCGACCTGTCCGTGGGCGATGAAAAACATGGTCTCGCCCTTCTCGCCCTTGCGTATGATTACGGCATCGCGCGGCACCTTGCGGGCCTTGAGCATGCTGGCGAGTTCCGAGACCGCCACCGCATCCAGCGTCGAGAACAGCGGCACGCGCGCCACCATGGAGTAGTTGATGATGAAATCGCGCCGCCGCATCTCGGCCAGAAAGCTGGTGGCGATGATGGCGATCGGCAATGCAAAGAATATAAGTCCGGCGATGATCACCGCACCGGCGGCGATCTTGCCAGCGGGTGTGACCGGCACCACATCGCCATAGCCCACCGTGGCAAGCGTCACCATGGCCCAATACATCGCATCGGGAATGCTGGCGAAGTGCACGGGCTGAGCGGTATTCTCCAGCAGATACATGATAGTTGCCGAAACCAGCAGCATGCCAAGCCCGATCATGCCGGTTGCCATAAGGGCGCGCCATTCGGCAGCCAGCACCCGGCCTACCGTGGCAAGTGCCGGTGAATAGCGCGAAAGCCGGAAAAAGCGTAAAATCTGAAACAGCAGTATAGCCGCATGCGCATCGGGCGCCACCACGTACAACACCAGTGGAACTAGACCCGCCGCATCGAGCACCATGAGCGGTGTCATGGCGTAGATCAGAGCGCCACGCCACGGCCCGGCACGAACGTAAAGTGGATGCTCGGCTGCCGTCCACAACCGCAATCCATATTCAAAGAGAAAGAATGCTCCCGCATAATATTCGGCATTGGTCAGATTGGTGCGCACAATTTCACTCAGCGACGGCATGGTTGACATCACCGCGCACCCAACACTCACCAGAATGATGGTAAAGCTCAGCCGGTTGAACAAATGCGAGGCGGTGGCATTCCTGACGCCCGGCTCGATGATTTCGTAAACGAAGCGGCGCAGCCTGCCAGACATGTGACGCAATCCTTCCCTATCGCGCCAGTTCCAGCACTTTCTGCCATCTGGGATGATTGTGCATCGGATCGAAATCGGAATCGTTCAAGACCCACGCCTTCAAGTCGGAGTTGCCTCGGGGCAGCAGCGCTTCCAGCAAATCGAACGCAGGATCGAACTCGCCAAGGAGGCTGCGGAAACACGCGATATTGTACTGTGTCATCACGTCATGCGGATCGATCGCCAGCGCATGCGAAGCCCATACTTTCGCCTTTTCAGTCTCCCCAAGGAAGGCGAGGGCGTTTGCAAGGAGGTAGGCCGGGCGGGCGTTCTCGGGATTGCGAGCCAGTTCGCGCTCGGCTCGTTCCACACCCTTGCGAACAGATCTCTCCTGATCTTTCAATCGGCCCAAAGAGCGATAAACTTGTCCTGGTAAAAATGCCGACTGATAGTCGTCGGGCTTGATCTCGGCAGCGCGCTCCCAATGGGCAGCAGCCTGTTCGAGCTTGCCCTGCACAAAGCACGAGCGAGCGAAAAAGTAGTGAGCCTCGAACAGATTGGGGTTGCCCGCAATGGCCTGCTCGAACTCAATTTCAGCTTCCTGATACCTCTGGCTCGCCGACAGAGCGAGACCGCGCGATGCCCGTGCTTCTGCAAGTTCACTATCGAGATCGAGTGCCTTCGCGCAGTTGGCCAGGATGCCGCCGAGTGATGCGCCTTCACTGTAGTCCAGATAAAGAAAGGAGTCACAATCAGCAGCGCCCGCATAGGCGCGCGCGTAGAGAGGATCGAGTTCAATGGCCTTGGCAAACATCTGCTTGGCCATGGAATAATACGATTTTGAGCCCCGGTGGAAAAACTCGCGTCCTTTCAGATAGTAGGTATAGGCCTCGACATTGTCGGTCGGCGCCTGCTCGATGGCTTTCTTCTCCTCCGGCAGGAGCTTGACCTTGAGCTGTTCGACGATGGTGCGGGTGATCTCGTCCTGAATGGCGAAGATATCGGTGAGGTCGCGGTCGTAGCGCGCGGCCCAGATATGGCCGCCGGTGGCTCCTTCGATCAACTGCGCGTTGATCCTGACTTTTTGTCCGGCCTTGCGGACGCTGCCCTCGACCACGTAGGAAACCCCCAGCTGTTTGGCGATCTGCTCCAGATTGACGGCCTTGCCCTTGTAGGTGAACACGGTATTGCGGCCAAGCACGAACAGCCCTGAGACATTCGACAAGTCAGTTATGATGTCCTCGGTGATGCCGTCGCTGAAGAACTCCTGCTCGGGATCGTTGCTCATGTTGGCGAACGGCAGAATGGCAACCGACGGCTTGTCGGTGCGGGCGTTGGGCTTAGCACTTGCCCCAGTCTGAGGAACACCGCTCGGAATGGCCTCAGCCATGTTGATGAAATAGACATGCACCGGCTGGGCGATGTTTTTCATCGTCTTCTCGCCCTGATCGAGGAACTCCATTTCAAGCTTGTTGCCAACCTGATTACGCACCACCGCCGAACAGGCAATGCCTCCCGGCCCCGCCAGACCTTCAAGCCGCGCTGCCATGTTGACACCGTCACCATAGAAATCATCGCCATCGACAATGATGTCGCCCAAGTTGATGCCGATGCGGAACTTGATGTGGCGGTCCTCGGGAACCCCGGCATTGCGTTCGACCATGCCGCGCTGGATTTCGACCGCACAGCGTGCGGCATTGAGCACGCTATTGAACTCGACCAGAAAGCCGTCGCCCATCACCTTGAAGATGCGTCCGCCATGCTTGGCCATGGTGGGATCGAAGAACTCGCGGCGGTGCTGGTGAAGTGCGCCCAAGGTGCGCTCCTCATTGGCCTCCATGAGCCGACTGTAGCCAACCACATCGGCGGCCAAAATGGCCGCCAGACGCCGCTCAACCTTTTCCTTGTTCATGCCTGTCCTAGAAGTACGTCAAGACACTTCTACTCACCTTGGCGAGCATTAGGCAACGCCATTACTGAGGTTAGTTGGAGGGCCGCTTAGGGTCAACATGAGACCAAGTGCAGCTGTCAAACCATGTCAGCTGTGCCTCTGCATGCAGACCAGTTTTCGGAAAAAGCGGAAATTACCGATAAAATTTCCGTTCTGCCGTGATGAGCGGACAAGCTACATTCCTGCAGACAGGACTCAAAAGGGCCAACAACCGACTTGCGAACATCGTGAAGCGTTGAAACTGTTGCAATGAGAAATGGC
>JANLWG010000062.1:0-15209 GCA_031364405.1 Hyphomicrobiales bacterium | reverse complement strand
CGAAACTCGACTGGTCGAAGAAGGCGCAGTTGCTCATCAACTGCCTGGCTTCATGATCGGCACAGGGAAACCAGTTCTGGCGGCCGTAGCTGTAATCATACTCGGGCTTCACGCCACCGCGGGCATACCAGTTGGGCCGCTCCCAGCCATTGACCTCGCCAAACACCGCGCCCAGATCCTTCGTCGCCTGATAAATCGGCGAACGCCTGACGCCGCGCGCCGTCTCCGCCTGCCGGTAAGGCCAATGCATGGCATAGAGCAGGCCAAGGGTTTCGGTGACGCGGGTCTCGACATATTCGCGCACCGATTGAAAAGGATGGATGCGGCGGATATCCATGGCGTTCACATCCATCGGCGGATGGCCGTGTTTGATCCATGAGGCGAGCACCAGGCCAGCGCCGCCCGATGACTGGATGCCGATCGAATTGAACCCGGTGGCGACATAACAATTCTTCACTTCCGGTGCTTCACCGAGATAATAGCGGTTGTCCGGCGTGAAGCTCTCGGGGCCATTGAAAAACAATTGAATGCCGGCGGTTTCAAGCAATGGCACGCGGTTGATGGCGTGGGCGAGGATCGGCTCGAAATGATCCATGTCCTCGGGCAGTGTCACGAAAGCGTGCTCGTCGTCGATGCCACCACCGCCCCAGGCCTTGGCCTTGGGTTCGAAGGCGCCGACCATCAGCTTGCCGGCATCTTCCTTGTAGTAAGTACATTCGTCGGGCACCCGCACCACCGGCATGTTGCGTGGCAAACCGGCCAGGGGTTCCGACACGATATAAAAATGCTCGCAGGCATGGAGCGGAATATTGACGCCGATCGAACGGCCAAGCTCGCGCGACCACATGCCGGATGCAATCACGATCCTGTCGGCCATGATGGCGCCATCGGTGGTCTCGACGCCTACGGCCTTGCCCTTGTCGACGATGATGCGGGTGACCTTGGTATTCTCGAACACCTTGGCGCCGCCGGTTCGGGCACCGGCGGCCAGCGCTTGCGTCACATCGATGGGATTGACCTGGCCATCTTTCGGCAGGAACACGCCACCCACCACATCCTCCATATTGTAGTGGGGCACCCGTGCCTTGATCTCGGCGGTGGTGATCACATCCACCGCGAGGCCGAAATTCTTGGCCATTGAAGCCCCGCGCTGCAATTCCTCCATGCGGCCCTCATTGAGGGCAATCGAGATCGAACCGTTTTGCTTGAAGCCGGTGGCCTGGCCGGTTTCCTTTTCAAGCCCTTCGAACAGGCCGGTGGTATATTTCGCCAGTTCGGTCAAATTTCGCGAGGCGCGCAGTTGGCCGACGAGCCCGGCCGCGTGCCAGGTGGTGCCGGAGGTCAGTTGCTTGCGCTCCAGTAGCACGGTGTTGGTGATCCCCACCTTGGTGAGATGATAGGCAATCGAGGCACCGACAATGCCGCCGCCGATAATCACAACATCGGCACGTTGGGGCAGGGACTTGGACATGGGGCAGGACTCCGGGTTAATTCCTCACCCTGAGGCGCACCGCGAAGCGGGGCCTCGAAGGGTGGGCCGCTTGAGCGGTGCTTCGAGGCTCGCGTGCTCGCACCTCAGCATGAAGATCGAATGAGTCTCATGCTTAGCAATAAAGCGCCCTACACTAAAAGCGCCAGCCTGTCTCACCTGGCGGTGCCAAAGCCTCACCATTTTCCTTTGCGGGGTCTCGGGCTTTGGACTAAGAACGCCCCAAGGAAAGAGCGGGTTGTTCCATGCACAAGGGCGATATTACACCGGCGGAAGCCTGGCAGCGGCTGCAGAACAATGCGGCGGCTGTCCTCATTGACGTGCGCACCCAGCCCGAATGGGTGTTTGTCGGCGTGCCGGCGGTCGAACGGCTGATCCGGCAATCTTGGCAGGTGTTTCCGGCCATGCAGGTGAACGGCCAGTTCGTCGCCGAGATCAATCAGATGGACTTGCCCAAGGATACCGAAATCCTGTGCATCTGCCGCTCGGGCGCGCGTTCGGCGTCGGCTGCTTCGGCCTTGACCGAGGCTGGTTACAACAATGCCTGGAACGTGGCGCAGGGTTTCGAGGGTGACAAGGATCAGTCGGGTCATCGCAGCACGGTGAATGGCTGGAAGGCGGCCGGTCTTCCCTGGGTGCAGAGCTAGGCCAACATGAAAAAGAGTAAACCGAACCCCGCGGCTTGGGGTGACGCGACCAAGCTTGTACGCGGCGGGCTGGACCGCTCGCGCCATGGCGAGACCTCGGAAGCCATCTACCTCACATCTGGCTACGTCTACGACGATCCGGAAACCGCCGAGCGCCGCTTTGCCGGAGAGGAAGAAGGCTATGTCTATGGCCGCTATGGCAACCCCACCGTCAGCATGTTCGAGGAGCGCATGCGGCTGCTGGAAGGGGCCGAGGCCTGCTATGCGGTGGCGTCGGGCATGTCGGCGGCGTTTGGATCATTGGCCTGCCAATTGAAGGTTGGCGATCACGTCGTTGCTTCGCGTTCGCTGTTTGGTTCAAACTACCAGATCATCACGGCGATCCTGCCGCGCTTTGGCATCACCTATGATCTCGTCAATGGTACCGATGCCGCCGCCTGGAAACAGGCGATGAAGCCCGAGACCAAATGCGTGTTCCTTGAAACGCCATCCAATCCGCTGCTCGAAGTTCTCGATCTGGCGATGATCGGTGAAATCGCCCACAAAGCCGGTGCGGTGGTGATTGTCGACAATGTCTTTGCCACCCCCATCTTGCAGAAACCCATGGAGCTGGGGGCCGATATCGTTTTTTATTCCAGCACCAAGCATACCGACGGTCAGGGCCGGGTGTTCGGCGGCGCCATCCTCTCCACCAGGAAATTCAAGGAAGAGCTGTTGAAGCCGTTCCTGCGCCACACCGGCCCCACACTTTCACCCTTCAATGCCTGGGTGCTGTTGAAAGGTCTGGAAACCCTCAAGCTCAGGGTTGAAGCCCAGAGCCATGCCGCCGCCACCGTGGCTGAGGCCCTGGTGGCGATGAACGGGGTGGAGCGCGTCTATTATCCGCACCACGAAAGCCATGCCCAGCACAAACTGGCGCTGGCCCAAATGAAGATGGGCGGCACCATGGTGTCGTTCGATGTCACCGGCGGCAAGACCAAGGCCTTCAACGTTCTCCGCCACCTCGGCATCATCGACATTTCCAACAATTTGGGCGACGCGAAATCGCTGATCACCCACCCGGCTACCACAACCCACCGTAACATTGGCGCTGAAGCCCGCGCCATGATGGGCATTTCCGACGGCACCTTGCGCCTTTCGGTGGGGCTGGAAGATGTGGCCGATCTGGTTGGCGATTTGAAGCAGGCGATGCGGGCCTAACTCCCCAAACTCTCCATGGTAATCCCCGGACTTGGTCCGGAGATCAACCCGGCCACCCAGACTGGGTCACCGGCTCAAGGCCGGTGATGGCGGGAAGGAAGTAAATTGCAACCTAAACCGTCAGCACCTTGTCCACCGCGATAACCGCGTGCTCGCCATAGCCGTTGAACCTGGTGCAGGTTGCTAGCCCATAAGCACCCAGCGTGCCGAATTCGATATAGTCGTCCTCGCTGAGATCGGCGGGGAGATCGAGGCGGTGGGGGAGCACGTCGAGGGGATCGCAAGTGGGGCCGAAGACTTTCCAGGATTTCGTCTGTCCACTGACCACCTCGCCAGCGCGAATGGCCCGGAACGGCGGCTGCAGTTCGGGCACCTGCATATATTCCATCAACCCGCCATAGACGCCATCATTGATGAAGATGTCGTCGCCGTCGGTGCAGACAAGTTTAACCCGGGTGAGCAGCGACATTGAGGTGGCCACCAGGCCACGGCCGGGCTCGCATTCGAGCTTCAGTTCATGGCCCTTGCCGAAAGCCTTGGTCGTGGCTTTTGAAATTGTGGTGAAGAACGAAGACAATGGCCCGGCCTTGCTCAGCGGGTAATTCGCCGGAAATCCGCCGCCCACGTTCAGCTTGGCAATACGAATGCCAGCGCTCGCGGCAATGCGGGCGGCGGCCTCGATATGGCGCACATAGGTCTGGGGTTCGCGGCTTTGCGAGCCGGGGTGAAAGGTGAGAAGGGGCTTGAAACCGCGCGCCGCCGCATCCTTCAGCAACTCGATGCAGATGTGATCGGGCGCTCCGAACTTGGTCGAAAAATCATGGGCCGATGAGGTGCGCTCGCGTGGCAGCACGAAGCGCACGGCAATTTCCACAGCAGCGTTACCCTTGGCAATATCGCCGATCTTGGCCAGTTCCTCGCGGCAGTCAACGGCGAAACGGCGGCAGCCGTGGATTTTGTAAGCGTCGGCAATCTCGCGGCGCGATTTCACCGGGTTGTGGTAATGGAAAATCGCGGTGGACGAAACGGCGCGCACGGCGGCCATTTCATGGACTGAGGCCACATCCCAGTGGCACAACCCGGCTGCCGCCAATGTGCTCAGCACCTCGCGCGACGGGTTCGACTTGACGGCATAGCTTACATCACCGGGAAAGCCCTTGGTGAACTCATCGAGCCTGGCGCGCAGTTGGGCGTCGGCAAAACAAAACACCGCCGCTTCGGGAGCCAGGCCGCGGGCCACGCCGCAAGCATCACTAAAATGCCGGGCTACTGTAACGGGGGGGACGCGAAGTGCCGGGGATCTAGTCATGCAACTCTCCTTGAGGCGAATCATGCGGGCAGGTGAGGCGTCACGAATACGGTCTGCCGCTGTTGGAATACACACGGCATTGTGCTGAAATGTGACGGACGAGTCGTCGAAACGTCGCCGAGGACCCCAAAACGCCGAATGACCCAGATTTCCGCCAAGGACGAGGAGTTGATCGCACTGCTGCGGGTCGATGCCCGCCAGCCGGTGGCGTCGCTGGCGCGCAAGCTTGGCCTGTCGCGCACCACCGTGCAGGACCGGCTGAAACGGCTGGAAGATAGCGGCATTATCGCTGGTTATTCGCTCAAGCTGTCGCGCGAGATTGACAAGGGGGGTATACGGGCCCTGGTAACCATCGCGGTTGAGCCACGGCGGCAAATCGAGGTCGCCCGCCTGTTGACCCGCATTCCACAGATTGAAACGTTGCATACGGTCAGCGGCAAATATGACCTGGTCGCCATGGTCAAGACCGGCTCGGCCGAGGCTGTCGACAGGCTGATCGACGAGCTTGGCCTCATTCCCGGCGTAATCCGCACTGAAACCGCTGTCATCTTGTCGACAAAGCTTGACCGCAGATAACCGGCACCACCAATGTTCATGAGGATCCCATGCGTAGATTGACCGGACTGCTGACGGTGTTTCTGGTCCTGTCCATGCCGGCAATGGCGTACGCCGAGGCGGTGGTTCCCGGCTCGCAGGCCGCGATCCAGTTGTCGTATGCACCAGTGGTGAAGGCCACCGCGCCGGCGGTCGTCAATGTCTACGCCACGCGCATGGTGGCGAGCCGCGAGCAGGGGCTTTTCGAGGATCCGTTCTTTCGCCGGTTTTTCGGCGATGACGGCAGCTTCGGCAGGCCGCGCGAACGGGTACAGAATTCATTGGGGTCGGGCGTCATCGTCGATCCCTCGGGGATAATTGTCACCAACAACCATGTGATTTTGGGCGGCAGCGATATTCGTGTGGTGCTGGCCGACAAGCGCGAGTTCGCCGCCAAGCTGCTGCTTGCCGATGAGCGCACCGATCTTGCCGTGCTCAAGATCGATCTCGAGGACGAAAACCTGCCGGCCCTGGCGCTGGGTGATTCCGACAATCTTGAGGTTGGCGATCTGGTGCTCGCCATCGGTAATCCGTTCGGCGTTGGCCAGACGGTGACCAGCGGTATTGTATCGGCACTGGCGCGCACCCAGGTTGGCATTTCGGATTACCAGTTCTTTATCCAGACCGACGCCGCCATCAACCCCGGCAATTCAGGCGGGGCGCTGGTCAACATGGGCGGCGAACTTATCGGCATCAACACGGCGATTTTCTCGCGCTCGGGGGGTTCGATCGGCATTGGTTTTGCCATTCCGGTCAACATGGTGAAAACCGTGGTGCTGTCGGCGGAGACCGGCAAGGCCGTCATGCGCCCGTGGCTGGGTGCGGAACTTCAGGATGTGTCCCAGGAGATTGCCGATAACCTGGGGCTTGCCCGGCCCGAGGGCGCTTTGATTGTTGGATTGCATCCCGATAGTCCGCTCACCCTTGCCGGGCTGAAACGCGGTGACGTGGTGCTGGCGATCGAGGGCAAGCCCATCGAGAACGCCCGCGAGCTGGGTTACCGGGTGGCGACTTCGCCGATCGGCGCCACGCCGATCATCGAATACCAGCGCGGCGGCAAGCGCACGGAAACCGGCATCACGCTGATTGCGGCGCCAGAAACCGTGTCCCGCGATGAAACCCTGATCAAGGGCAAGAATCCGTTCGCCGGTATCACTGCCGCCAACTTGTCGCCCGCCGTTGCCGACGAATTGGGCCTGAAGGCGGATGCAAAGGGTGTGGCTGTCACCGGCATTGAGGGTGGCCCCGCCGCGCGGTTTTTCCGCAAGGGTGATGTCATTCTCGAAATCAACGGCACCGCCATCGATAGTGTCAGCGTATTGCAGCAGGCCTTGGCCAATAATAATGGTTTGTGGCGGATCGCCATCAACCGGGCCGGCCGCGTCCTGAAACTTGCCGTCGGCGGCCGATGACCAATCTGTTCCAGGCAGCCGGTATCGGCAAGGACGCGCCGCGCCCATTGGCCGACCGGCTGCGGCCCGCCAGGCTTTCCGATGTGGTGGGGCAGGATCATCTGGTGGGGCGCGATGGCGTGCTTACCCGCATGCTGGCGTCGGGACGGATTCCATCGATAATTTTTTGGGGGCCGCCGGGCACCGGGAAGACCACCATCGCCAGGCTGCTGGCGGGCGACACCGGCTTGGTGTTCGAGCAAATGTCGGCGATCTTTTCTGGCGTCGCTGATTTGAAGAAGGCTTTCGAGCAGGCGCGCATCAGGCGCGAGCAGGGGCGCGGAACGCTGCTGTTCATTGATGAGATTCACCGCTTCAACAAGGCGCAACAGGATTCGTTTCTGCCCAATGTCGAAGACGGCACCATCACGCTGGTGGGCGCCACCACGGAAAATCCATCCTTCGAACTGAATGGCGCTGTTCTTTCGCGCTGTCAGGTGCTGGTGCTCAACCGGCTCGATGCGGCGGCGATGAATTCGCTGATCGGACGGGCCGAAATGTTCGAGAAGCGGGTGTTTCCGGTGGATGCCGCGGCGCGCGAGGCGCTGGTCGCCATGGCCGATGGCGATGGCCGCTATTTTCTCAATCTGATTGAAGAGATATTCGCGGCGATCCCCGAGGGCGCGAAACCGCTCAACCCCGAAGCGCTCGCCGGTACTGTACAGAAGCGCATGCCGCTTTACGACAAGGCGGCTGATGGCCACTACAATCTGATCTCGGCGTTGCATAAGTCGGTGCGCGGATCGGATCCTGATGCTGCTCTGTATTATCTGGCGCGTATGCTGGTGGCGGGCGAAGATCCATTGTTTCTCACCCGCCGGCTGGTGCGGATGGCGATTGAAGACGTGGGGTTGGCCGATCCACAGGCTTTGCAACAGGCACTCGCCGCGAAAGACGCTTTCGATTTTCTCGGCTCGCCCGAAGGTGAATTGGCGCTCGCGCAGGCCGCCGTCTATATTGCCACGGCTCCCAAATCGAATGCCGTCTACACGGCATTCAAGGCCGCCACGCAGCGGGCCAAGGACACCGGTTCGCTGTTGCCGCCCAAGACAATTCTCAACGCGCCGACAAAGTTAATGAAGCAACAAGAATATGGCGCGGGCTATAAATACGACCACGATCAGCCGGACGCATTTTCCGGCCAGAACTATTTTCCCTCCGGCATGGGCCGTGAGCGCTATTACGATCCTGCCGAAAGAGGATTTGAACGCGAAGTGAAAAAACGCCTTGAGTATTGGGCCAGGCTCAGAAAAGAGCGGCAGCCGCAGTGAAGGAAAGCCATCCGGATTTGCGCGGTAAGTATTTTCATTGCGGCAATTAAATCGTAATTCGTGGCAAGTAATTTTGACGGATTTGATGAATAATCGAAGCCGGCATCCGTGGCGGTCAGTTTCTGAACTGGCGGATCAGGCTGGCCAGGCTTTGCTGCTGCGCTGCCGGCGTGGCTGGGCTGGTTTGGGGTTGCTGGGGCGCCGGCGCCACTTGGCCGAAGCCTGGCGTGCCAATGATCGGCTGGCGGCGCAACGTCGGCTGTGCCGGTGCGGGCTGTGGTGCGTAGACTTGGGCAATTTGGGCCTGCTGCACGTTGCCCGCGAGAGCTGCCAAAACCTCAGGCGCTGCTTCCACGCTGTAGCCCAAGCCATCGGGATTGTGGCTTTGGGCGCGCCAGCGATTGACCACTTCGGCCAGGAATGAATCATCGGGCATGTCCATGGCCCAGTTCCTGGTGAAGGAGGCGGTGTTGCTGCGCGGCCTTGCATCTTCGGGCAAGATGTCAAACTTGATACGGGTGGGGAGGGCCACGCCTTCGCCGAAGGTGATGGCTTCGCCGGTGCCCATGGTCGACATGAATTCGAGCAAGCTGGCCGCGGCATCGGAGATACCGGCGCGCAAGATATCCTGATCGCGCTCATTGGTGAGGCGCATCGAGAAAATCGTATTGCACTGGGACAGGATGGTCGGATCGAGTTCAGCCGGGCGCTGGGTCACGATGCAAAGTGAAACACCGTACTTGCGGCCTTCCTTGGCAATGCGCGAGACCGCGCGTTTGGTCGGCTCGAAACCCAGCGTCTTGTCGTTGGGAACATAGCGGTGGGCTTCTTCGCAAACGAAGGTAATGGGAATACGGCCCGCGCTCCACACGCCAAAATCAAAGGCGAGGCGGGCCAAAACCGAGACAACCACGTTGATGATTTCGCCGGGCAGGCCGCCCAATTCGAGAATGGCGATGGGCCTGCCATTCACCGGCACGCGGAACAGGCGGGCCAGCACCTGGGCCATGGTGTCTTGAACGGTGAGGCTGCCGAACATGAAGGCATAACGCGGGTCGCGGGTGATCACCTCGATGCGCGCCTTGAGGCGCTTATAGGGGGCGAGTTCGCCGCGCAGTTCGAGCTTTCCGATATATTCCTCAAGCAGGCCGGTAAGATCGGAGGTGCGGTAGGGCACCGGCGTGTCGACGCCGACGTTGGGGTTCTCAACCTGCTCGCGGCCGCGGACGACGCCGTTGCGGTCGCGGCGCTGGTTGTTCATGTAACGAATCTTGGCTTGCGGGATGATCTCGCGCAATACCTCGATGTCGCCTTCCCGGTGGGCCTGCTGACCGATCAGAATTTCGACGATCTCATCGAAATTCAACAACCAGAACGGCAGGTTCATGTTGTCGGGTGTTATCACTTCGGCCAATCCCTGGAAGGACTGGGCATACTCGCGGTGCACATCGAGGAGCAGAATGTGGGCTTGCGGGTTCTTCTCGAGAATGCGGCGCAGGATGAGCGCCACGGTGCACGACTTGCCGGTGCCGGTGGTGCCCAGAACGGCGAAGTGCTTGCCCAGCATTTCGTCGATCTTGATCATGGCGGGAATGGCGGCATCCTGCTGGATGTGGCCGACGCGGATTGCGGCTTCGGTATCGCAGGCATAGGCCTTTTCGAGTTCCGACTTGGTAGCGCGGAAGACCAAATCGCCGAGGGAAGGATAACAGGAGATGCCGCGCTGGAATGACTTTGGATTGCCGTGCGCATCCTTTGGCAGTTCACCAATGAATTCGACCTCGATGATACGCAGTTCACGCTCATCGGGGCTGTGCGATGGCATCGGCGAACTCAAGGCCGAAATCATGACGAGTGAAATCGACTTGAGCGTGTCAATCTTGAGTAGCGTCCCGATTTCCGGGCTCTTCTCCGGCGTGCTGCCCGATTGGTGAGTTTCGACGTCGATCAGAATAACCGCATGGCCGCCGGTGACCGCCACAATTCGGCCGATCCGTTCAATGGGCTCGACGGGAAGGGCCGCCGCCGCAGGGCCCGGAATTGGCGGATGGTACATTTTGTCTGCCTGGCTCATCAGTGCTGAACACCCTTTGATGGCTTGTTGATGACTTCGGCGGTGGGAAGAATTACGGTAACCCTGGTGCCCGCACCCTTGCGGGAATCAATGCGCAGATCACCACCGTGCAGCCGGGTGAGCGCATAGGCGATGGGCAGACCTAGTCCGGTGCCCTCGTGGCGCTTGTTGAAGGCGGTATCGACCTGGCCGAACGGGCGCATGGCGGTTTCGACCTCAGTGCTGGTCATGCCGGGACCGGTGTCGGTGATCGAAATGGCGGCGTAATCGTGTTGCAGCAAAGCCAGGTCGACGCGGATGCGGCCGCGTTCGGGGGTGAACTTCACGGCATTGCCGAGGAGGTTGATGAGTATCTGCTTCAATCTCAGGCTGTCGCCGGATATCATCGGCAGATCGGGAGCGGCCACCGTTTCGACAGCGATATGCTTTTCCCGGGCCTTGGCTTCGATGATCAGCAGGCAAGCGGTCAGGATCGGCCGGATGTCGATCGGTTCGCGGTCGACCGAGAGCTTGCCTGCCTGAATCTTTGAGACGTCGAGAATGCCGTTGATCAGGGCCAGCAGGTGCTCGGCCGCCTGTTTGATATAGCTGGAATACTGGTGGACCTTGTCGGGCGAGGTCACGGTCTTGAGGGCCAGCATTTCGGAAAAACCGATAATGGCGTTGAGCGGCGTGCGGAGCTCATGGCTCATATTGGCGATGAAGTCGGATTTGGCTTTGGAGGCAAGTTCGGCGTCGACTTTGGCCGCCGTCAGGGCGACGGCTTGCTTGCGCTGGGTTACGGCAATGCCAAGATGATCGGCGAAATCACTTATGAGCGAATCCTGCTTGAACCATCTACCCCCAAAAGTACGCATTGAGCCTCCAGACCACAGCGATTTTTATGACCGAACTTATCAATGGCGGGTTAACACTGATGGCGGAAATGTGAATACTGGCGGATTCACTTTGTCGGGGCGGCGGAAACTGTTACATTGTGCCTAACGCAATGTTTTGAATGATCCAAGCGTACCGGCCCTTTGGGCCGTTGAGCGCTGGCCGTTCGTGGAAGGTTTGGAGTGGACGCGACCAAAGGGGCGGGTGACAACCGCTACCGGCGCAGATCGGGGCCGTCAGGTGGGCAGGGCCGGCCGGCGGATCGGCGTGCCGATACCGGGGCTCATCGTTCAGGTGATCTTTATGGCGCCCTTGATCTGGGCACCAACAACTGCAGGTTGCTGATCGCTACGCCAGTCGATGCAGGATTTGTCGTAGTTGACGCATTTTCTCGCATCGTACGGCTGGGTGAGGGACTTGGCCACACGGGAAGGCTGCATGAACAGGCGATGTCGCGCACGGTAGACGCGCTGCGCGTATGTGCCAACAAGCTCAAGTGGCGCAATGTGGTGAAAACCAGGCTGGTCGCCACCGAGGCCTGCCGCATGGCCGGCAACGGGGCGGAGTTCATTGCCCGGGTTACATCCGAAACCGGACTTGAACTGGAGGTCATCGGGCGGGAAACCGAAGCCACTCTGGCTGCAACCGGGGCCGAACCGCTCATCGACCCCGCTGCCGAAACGGCACTGATTTTCGATATCGGCGGCGGCTCCACCGAAGTGATGTGGATGCAACGCAATGGCTCGCGCTTCGAAATCGCCGCCTGGACCTCGCTGGCGGCGGGTGTGGTTACCATCTCCGAGCGTTTTGGCGGCGGCGTCAATGTAACGCCGCAAGTCTTTGCCGCCATGCGCGAATTCCTGCGTCCGATGCTGAAGGAATTCGCCGGCCGCATTGCGGCCACCACGGGCGCGGCAGCGGTTCCGTCGCATCTGCTTGGCACTTCGGGCACGGTCACGACGATTGCCGGGGTGCAGCTTGGACTGCCGCGCTATGACCGCTCCAAGGTCGATGGCTGCTGGCTCAACAGCGCCGAAATTGGCCGGGTCACCGATGAACTTCTGCATATGACCTACGACCAGCGCGCCGCCAACCCGTGCATCGGGCGCGAGCGGGCCGATCTGGTGCTGGCGGGCTGTGCCATCCTTGAGGAAATTCGCCTGGCGTTTCCGGCCGAGCGCATCCGCGTCGCCGACCGGGGCCTGCGCGAGGGAATTCTTACCATGCTGATGAAGCAGGATGGAACCTACGGGAGGCGGCGATGAGCCGCCCCGGCAGCGGCAAGCCAACCGGCGGGCGGGCGCTCAAGGTGCGGGTGAAAACCGGCAAGGGCCGCACGGTGTCGCAAAAGATCTGGCTCGAGCGCCAGCTCAACGACCCCTATGTGAAAGAGGCGCGCAAGCTCGGCTACCGTTCACGCGCCGCCTTCAAGCTGATCGAGATCGACGACAAATACAAGTTTCTGAAATCGGGCGGTTGCATCGTCGATCTGGGTGCGGCACCAGGGGGCTGGGCCCAAGTGGCGGCCAGCCGCGTCAAGGCCGATGCGGGCAAGGGCAAAGTCGTCGCCATCGACCTGCATGGCATCGAGCCCATTACCGGCGTCACCATTTTCAAGAAAGATTTCTACGACGATGACGCGCCGCAACTGTTGATCGAAGCCTTGGGCGGAGAAAAGGCCGACGCGGTGCTCTCCGACATGGCGGCCCACGCCACCGGCCACCGCCAGACCGATGTGATCAACATCATCGCCTTGGCCGAGGCCGGTTATTATTTTGCCAAGCAGGTACTGAAACCCGGTGGCACCTACCTCGCCAAAGTCCTGCGCGGCGGCACCGAAGGTGAAATCCTCAAGCTGATGAAGAAGGATTTCAGCTCCGTGCGGCATGTGAAACCAATGGCGAGCCGGGATGATTCAGCCGAGTTGTTCGTGCTGGCGATGGGGTTTAGAGGGTAGGAGGCCGGCTTTCAGCAAACGAATGGGGCCGATGGATACGGGAGGCTCGCTATGCCGGCAAACAAGGTCGCCGCACGACAGGCGGAACGGCTGTCGGCAATGCTGGCAATTGCCGAAAGAAACGGCGCGAAAGTTCTGGTCACCGTCCGCTCGCTCGCAATACTGACCGTCTATGCCTTTTTCCTGGCAACAAACCCCTGGAGCAAGGCTCTGTTCTACGCGGTATCATTCAGCGTGCCGTTTCTGGCCGCTGGCTTCGCGGCCTACTACATCAGTGTATCCGCGCCGCGTCATCGTTGGGCCGTTTATGCCCTGGGCCTCGCGGACCTTCTGATCGTCACATACCTTATCGTTTCCCCCAATCCTTTCGATCCCAATCCGCCTTTCCCCGCGGCCCTTCATGTCAGGGAGGGACAAATGCAGTATCTGCTGTTGTTTGTGGCGCTGTCGGCGCTGACGCTCACGCCAAGGCTGGTGATATTCATGGGAACGGCCGCATCGCTGCTGTGGACGCTGGTGATCATGTGGGTGCTCAGGCAGCCGGGCACCATCAGCGATTTGGCCATCCCCGGCAACCTGGCGACACGAGCCGATGAAGTTGCATTCTTCTTGAGCCCGAATTTCATCGATGTAACCGATCAGACAGAGCACATCGTGGTGATGGCCATCGTCGCCGCTACGCTTGCAACCGTCGTCTGGCGCTCGCGCCAATTCGTGCTCGACTATGTTGGCGCCGAGCGCGCCCGCAGCAATTTGGCCCGGCATTTCTCACCCAACATGATTGATGAGATCGCCAACAAGGACGCGCCATTCGGACCTGTCCGCAAGCAGAACATCGGTGTGTTGTTTGCCGATATCGTAGGATTTACGAAATTCTCCGAAGAGCAGCCGCCGGAACTCGTCTTTGATCTGTTGCGGCAGTTCCACCAGCGCATGGAGCAAGTCGTATTCCAGCACCGGGGCACGCTTGACAACTATATCGGCGATTGCGTGATGGCGACATTTGGAGTTCCCAAGCCGACAGAGCAAGATGCTCTCAACGCCATCGCTTGCGGGATTGCCATGATCGAGGAATTGAGCCGGTGGAACGCCGAAAGGGCAAACCAGAACCTTCCTCCGGTCGACGCGCGCGTGGGTGTTCATTTTGGCGCTGTAGTTCTGGGAGAAATCGGCAGCGAACGAATTCTTTCTTTTGCGGTGATCGGCGATGCCTGCAATGTTGCGAGCAGGCTGCAGGCTCTATGCCGGGACGTCGAAGCCGACCTGTGCATAGGCCATGGGTGCCTTGAAGCCGCCGCCGGGAATTTCGCCGAGTTGGCGAGCAGCCTTGGACTGGAGGATGATGGCTTTCACGAATTGCGCGGGCGCGGCGGCCGCATTCGCGTATGGAAGAAGTCAAGGGTAAAAATGGCAGCTCCAAAAGAATAGGCGGGCGCTTTCGCCCGGCGGGGGGTGCTGGATGAAGATGCCGAACGGATGATGGCGGCAGTTGTTGCGGTGACGCCGCTCATGATCGGGAGACACTATCGCAATTCGTATCGGACTGCCCCGGGCGTTGAACGCTGCCGGCCACTCGAGGGCGCGGCTGCGGGCATCTTCAAGAAACCGCGCGCCGGACTGGAATCCGCGCTGGCCCTTCACCCATGAAAATTGACTTCTGCGGGGCTGGGTATAAGAAAGACTTCCGCCGTGAAGTTTTACCCCTCGACCGAAGGGCTCTGTTTTTCGAGATTTGCTGAAGCGGCGGGTCAAAAAATTTCACCAACAAACTGGGGAGTTGCTCATGCAAGTGTTTACAACGAGGCGTTTGGCTCTGGTAACGGGCCTGGCGTTTGCCCTTCAATTTTCAGCGGCGGGATCTGCCCAGGCCGATGAACTCGACGACATCGTCAAGGCCGGGGTTATCAAGGTCGGCATTTTCGAGGATTTTCCGCCGTTCTCCTCGGCTGGCACCGATCTTAAATCACAAGGCTACGACATTGATGTGATCAACGCGCTGGCGAAGTCGCTTGGGGTTACAGCGGAATTGACCGGCATCACCGGGCAGAACCGCATTCCCTCGCTCACCGAACATAAGCTCAATCTGCTGGTCAGCGTCGGCGTCAGCGATGAGCGCAAGAAAGTGGTGGCGTTCACCGCACCTTATGCGCCCTATTCGATCGACGTGATGGGGCCCAAGGCGCTGATGGTCAAGGGGCCGGCCGATCTTGCCGGCAAGTCGGTTGCCGTCAATCGCGGCACGCTGGAAGATACATCGGTCACCGAAGTTGCACCAGCGGGCACCGATATCCAGCGCTTCAACGATTACAATGGCGTGATCTCGGCGTTTCTGTCGGGCCAG
>JANLWG010000048.1:0-2254 GCA_031364405.1 Hyphomicrobiales bacterium | reverse complement strand
CTTGCCCGCTTCGGCGGAAAAATCGATGTGAAGGTCCGTGTGCGGCGAAACAAACTTGCTCTCCGCCAAACACCAAAGGCAGCTTAGAGGACCATGATGATGTCGTGGGTTTTCACGGCTCCACCATCGCCGAACTCAAGGCCGCCTTTCATGAAGCCGTCGACGACTATATCGAAACCTGCCGCAAGACGGGCAAGGTGCGGGCAGCATGATGTTCCGCATCGGCTCGGAAGTCCACGCCCGCGCAGCCTTCGCCGCCCAGCTCAGGAGTATGAGCCTTAATCAGTGAGCGGAGGAAGTCTTGGCGGAGGCGGCGAAGTCCATTTAGCTTCACGACTGCCCAGGAACCGATCCTTCAGGCCAAACACAATAAATCCCATTTCTGCCGAAATACCAAACTCGACGAAACAATGGTGAACGAGCCCATTTGAAGGCCAATGTGATATTCCAGCAAACGAGGTCGTCTGGTGTCGCGAGTCTACCTCTTGAATAGCAAAGCAATTCGAGAGGAAGGAGTGTCTTATACTTCTTGCAAAGTTTTGACTTTATCAATCGCAACGTCGGGTCACTCGTTCTGACATATGCCGCTCCGTCATTACCACCCAATGTCATGTCTATGGCCATGGCAACGTCCGCAGCACATATCTCCAAGAGCTCGAATGCTACTTCTCCATCGGACCGATCGATAAAGTATGTCAGGCTCCGGAGGCTCACGACTTTCCAATAGTGCTCCGCCATTTGGCCAATTTTGCTTCTCAAGGAAAAGACTGAAGATTGCCTTCTCGCGATCTGCTTTGGCCTGATCTTTAGTGGACAGTCCGCCCTTCTGGCGTTCACTCATTCGATCACCTCAAATCCGGCGCCATCGCCTCCGCCACCAGCGCGGCAATTGCCTCCTCCAGCTTCATCGGCGTCTGGTTCTGCGAACCCAGCCTCCGCATGTTGACGGCACCCTCTTCCATCTCGCGTTTGCCGACGACGAGGATAACTGGCACTTTCTGCACCGAGTGTTCGCGCACCTTGTAGTTGATCTTCTCGTTGCGCACATCCGCCTCGGCGCGGAGGCCCGCACGGCGCAAAGCATCGCGCACCTTGATCGCATAGTCGTCGCCGTCCGAGGTGATCGTCGCCACCATCACCTGCAGGGGTGCCAGCCACAGCGGGAAATGGCCGGCGTGGTGTTCGATCAGGATGCCGAGGAAACGTTCCATCGAGCCGCAGATGGCGCGGTGGATCATCACCGGCACTTTCTTTTCGCCGTCAGCGCCAATGTAGAAAGCGCCGAAGCGTTCGGGCAGGTTGAAATCGACCTGCGTGGTGCCGCACTGCCAGTCACGGCCGATCGCATCGCGCAGCACGTATTCGAACTTGGGACCGTAGAAGGCCCCCTCGCCCGGATTGATCGACGTCTTGATTGCACCGCCCGATTGTTCGGCAATCTGTACCAGCACGCGGTTCATGATTTCTTCAGCGCGGTTCCATGCCTCATCGGTGCCGACGCGCTTCTCGGGCCGCGTCGAAAGTTTCACCACAAATTGCGTGAAGCCGAAATCCTTGTAGGTCGATAATATGAGATCGTTGATCTTCAGGCACTCGTCCGCCATCTGATCTTCGGTGCAGAAGATATGCGCATCGTCCTGGGTGAAGCCACGCACGCGCATCAATCCGTGCAATGCGCCTGATGGTTCATAACGGTGCACATTGCCGAATTCGGCCAGGCGCAGCGGCAGTTCGCGATAGGAACGAAGCCCATGCTTGAAAATCTGCACGTGGCCCGGACAGTTCATCGGCTTCAACGCAAATATCTGGTCGTCCTCGGTCTCATCGCCAGCCGAGCGCGCCATGAACATCGCCTCACGGTACCAGCCCCAATGGCCTGAGGTCTCCCACAGCGACTTGTCGAGCAACTGCGGCGCATTCACTTCCTGATAGTCGAGCTTCGACAACCGCCGCCGCATATAGGCGATCAACTGCTGGAAAATCGTCCAGCCCTTGGCGTGCCAGAACACCACGCCCGGCCCCTCCTCCTGGAAATGAAAGAGATCCATCTCGCGGCCAAGCTTGCGGTGGTCGCGTTTTTCGGCTTCCTCGAGTGCCGTTACATAGGCCGCAAGGTCTTTGTCATTGGCCCACGCCGTTCCGTAGATGCGCGTCAACATCGGGTTTTTGGAATCGCCGCGCCAATAGGCCCCCGCCACCTTCATCAGCTTGAACGCCGAACCGATTTTACCAGTCGAGGTCATGTGCGGGCCAC
>JANLWG010000022.1:0-16280 GCA_031364405.1 Hyphomicrobiales bacterium | reverse complement strand
CTGTCACATCTCGGCCGAACCCAACCGCATTTCATTTCTTTCTATATACGCGACCTGCCGTTTGCCCCCATCACCGAATTGCGTTCAGCCGGAACTGCGGTGATCAGCTGGACCATCCGCTCACCAGCACAAGCAGCCATGGCGCTGCGCCACAGTGATCAAATTACCTTCGAGGGATTTAGCCCCTGAATGCGCCAGTGCCTGACCAGCGTCCGCGACATCGCCAAAGGCGATTGGGACAGGCTTGCCAATCCGCCCGGTGAAGAATTCAATCCACTGGTCTCCCATGATTTTTTCCGTGCGCTGGAACAATCGGGCTCAGCAGTGATGCGGACCGGCTGGGCCGGCCGCCATCTTGTCGCGACCGATGCAAAGGGCAAACTCATTGGCATCGCGCCGTGTTATCTGAAAAGCCATTCCCACGGCGAATATGTTTTCGACCACGGCTGGGCCGATGCCTTCCACCGCGCCGGCGGGCGTTATTATCCCAAGCTTCAGGCCTCGGTGCCATTCACCCCGGTTACCGGCCCCCGCCTGTTTTCGCCCGATGCCGCGGTGCGCCAGGCATTGGCCCAGGGGTTGATCGATCAGTGCAAGGAAGATCGCGCCTCTTCCGTCCACATTACTTTTATGCCCGAGCGCGACTGGCAGGCGCTGGGCACCGGCCCCTGGCTGAAACGCACCGACATCCAGTTCCACTGGCACAATGCCACCTATGCCAGCTTCGATGATTTTCTGAAAGGTCTGTCCTCGCAAAAACGCAAGAATATCCGCAAGGAACGGGATTCGGTGCGTAGCGCCGGCATTACCCTGCACGCACTAACTGGTGCTGACATCCGCGAAGAGCACTGGGATGCTTTCTATGAATTCTACATGAACACCGGTTCACGCAAGTGGGGTTCGCCCTATTTGAACCGCGCCTTCTTCAGCCTGATCGGCGAAAGCCTGAGCCCCAATATCCTGCTGGTGATCGCAACGAGGGGTGGCCGGATGATTGCGGGTGCTCTCAATTTCATCGGCAGTCATGCACTTTTTGGCCGCAACTGGGGCGCCCTCGAACATCACCAGAACTTACATTTTGAGACCTGCTATTATCAGGCGATTGACTTCGCAATATCCCGGAAGCTCGCCCGTGTCGAGGCGGGCGCCCAGGGCGGCCACAAACTGGCGCGCGGCTACCTTCCGCAAAAAACCTGGAGCCTGCATTATCTCAGCCACCCCGGCCTATCGCGCGCCGTGGCGCAATATCTCGAGGCCGAGCGTATAGGTGTGGATCAGGAAACCCAAGCCCTTGCTGCTCACTCGCCATTCCGGCAGGAACAGGAATTCTGAAGAGGTGATGCCATGCCTTACGACCCCAATAATATTTTCGCCAAGATCCTGCGCGGTGAAATCTCCTGTCACAAAGTTTATGAGGATGACGCCACCCTGGCCTTCATGGACCTGATGCCCCAGGCCGATGGCCACCTGCTGGTGATCCCCAAATCTCCTTCGCGCAATCTGCTCGACGCCGATGCGGCCATCCTCGGACACCTGATGACGGTGGTGCAAAAACTGGCGCGCGCCGCCAAGCAGGCCTTCGCCGCCGAGGGCGTGTTGATCAAGCAATTCAACGAACAGGCCTCCGGCCAGACGGTGTTTCACTTCCATATCCATGTTTTGCCCTGCCACGACGGCGTGGCTCAGCGCCCCCACACCGGCAAAATGGCTGATCACGCAGTGCTGGCAAAACACGCCGATATGATCCGGGCGGCGCTGGTCTGAAGTTCCACCCGGCGCGACCTATTCCTTGATGACGTGCCACACACCCTTGAGGCCATCGCCCTTGGCATCACCCTTTGCCTTGTCGCCGATAAAGAAATACAGCGGTTTGGCGTCATAGGTCCATTGCATGGTACCGTCGGTGCGTTTGGCCAGCGCCCAATCCTTCATCATCGTGTCACCCTCTTTGCCGAGATAGGGCGGCCAGTTGGTGGCGCAGTCGCCATAGCACGCCGAAACGCCGCCCACATCCTTGTCAAAAGTGTAGAGCGTCATGCCGTCCTTGGCGGCGAGCATTTCGGCCGCGTGAGCAACGGCGGTCAACAGAAGTGCGGCGGCAAGCGTGCTGGCGCCGCCTATCAATGTGGTTTTCATGTTCGAGTCTCCTTGGCGTCCCAATCCCGGACGCAGGGGGCGGGCAGAAAGCGCGAAAGGCACTCCCCGCCGCGCCTGCCTCTACAGCCAGATATGCCCGGCAGAACAGTTTTGTTCCGCCATGACGGAAAGTTTATCGCATACGAGCCGCAGGGATTTTGTTTGACATCAAAGTACTAAGAACATAACATGAACATAGAATAGCCTTGGCGATCAGCATAACCGTAGCATCATGGGCGCATGGAGAATCATCATCTCGTCCCCGCAGACGTCGCCCAACGCTACGATGTTCGCGAATGGCGCAACGGGATTGCCATCCTCACGTCGGCCCGGGCGGCGGAGTGGGCCGATATCCTCGCGGTGTTGCGGGGTTTCACCCTGCTGCGCAGCGATATTCTCAAACCCGGCGGTTCCAAGTCCGAAATTGCGGGAAAGATCGACGGTCACTTCACCAATGTGGGCTGGGTGGAAAAACAGTTCGACACGCGGATTGTGGTGGATAACGTCACCTATCACACGCCGACCCATAAGGTCGACTGTTACAAGAACCGGGTGGCGCTGGAAGTCGAATGGAACAACAAGGATCCGTTTTTCGACCGGGACCTCAATAATTTTCGGCTGCTGTTCGATCTCCGCGCTATCGATGTGGGCGTCATCATTACCCGGGCGAGTGAGCTGCAGCCGATCTTCAACACGCTCGGCAAGGGTTCGAGTTATGGCAATTCCACTACCCACCTGGAAAAACTCCTGCCCCGTATTATCGGTGGTGGAGGCGGTGGGTGCCCGGTGGTGGTGATCGCAATCAAGACAGAGGCCTATGTGGACGATGGACCAGCTCAATAAAACAATCATCGATCTCGCCGCCACATTGAGCGGTCAGAAATTCCACACCGTGCTGGCCGATCCGCCCTGGCGTTTCACCAATCGCACCGGCAAGGTGGCACCTGAGCATCGCCGATTGTTGCGCTACGAGACGATGACAACGGCGGATATTTGCCAGCTTCCCGTGGCGGATGTGGCGAAGGATCCGGCGCACCTCTACATGTGGGTGCCAAACGCGCTGCTGCCCGAAGGGCTAGCCGTGATGAAAGCCTGGGGCTTCAATTACAAAAGCAACATCGTCTGGCACAAGATCAGGAAAGACGGCGGCTCCGACGGGCGCGGCGTCGGCTTCTATTTCCGCAATGTGACCGAAGTCTTGCTGTTCGGCGTACGCGGCAAGAACGCCCGCACCCTGGCGCCGGGGCGGCGGCAGGTCAACATGATCGAAACCCGCAAACGCGAGCACTCGCGCAAGCCCGACGAGCAATACACGGTGATTGAGTCCTGTTCCCGGGGACCGTATCTCGAATTGTTCGCGCGCGGCACCCGCCCCGGCTGGACCTATTGGGGTAATCAGGCCACCGACGGCTACAAGCCGACGTGGGAGACTTATGCGTATAACAGCGCGGCGGGACGGGTGGCGGCGGAGTGAGCTAAGCCCACACAAATCAATTAGCTACAAGGATCATGCCAAGCGTCAACCTGTACAAAGGAAAGGATTGGTTTTCATTCCGAAATAGCGCAATCAAGATCGCAGACAGTCGTAGTGAAAGATATACTCTTTCAATTTGCAAAGGTGCGATGTTGCAGGTGCATCATAAGGAGCAACCGCCTGCGTTTCCGAGCAGAACAATTACTGGGCGTGCCGCGCGCCCACATGCTGATGGCGTGTCCCTTGGGCATTGTGACGTTTTTGGTACGCCTTCCGGAGCATTGCTCATTTAGCCTGACGGGCAACAGACACCTGGGATAAAACTCCATGATGACGGCAAACGGCCTCAGGGCGCAGCGCGGTACTTCCATCGAAGCGACCAGGCATGGACCGCCGCGGCGCACCAAGAATCCCTTCTTTGGTGTGGGACCCATTACCGACGGGGCGGCAGACGAGGCCGAAAGCCGGTTGCTGCGCTTCGAATTCGAGCATTGGCTGGAGGCAAGCTACCGCAAGCTTGATGACACCGGCCGCGACGTGGGCCCCTTTACCTCGGCGGAGGTTGGCCGTTCGATGCATCGGGGCTATCCCGCCGACAAATTCCTGCTCGACATGATGCGGGAGATACACCGGTATTTCGGTTTCCCGAAATCCAACAAGATGGCGGTGGGACTGGGTGGCGGGCATTCGGGTTTCACGGTTTGCGCGCTGCATCTGATCAGCGTGCATGACAAGGCCCAGCAGGTGTTCGTCGATACACCGGCACCTGAATCCGAGGTGGCCAAGGCGTCGGGTTTCTTCCGTCAGTCGTGGGGTGCCCAGATTGTCGAGATGATGCGCTATGCGCGTGGTGGTGATGAACGCCGCATTCACTTTGCCGGCCAGGAGGGGCTGATCCCCTCCTCCGATACGCTGACGCGCATGGGCATCAAACTGTTCGTGGGTGTTGGCCACGAGACGACCGGAGCCACGACCTATTCAAGTTCCGATATTGCCAATCTGCTTTCGTGGCTCGACAGCAATCCGGCCGAACACCATGCGGTGCTCGATGCAACCTCAATGCTCGGCGCCATGCCATGGGGCGAGAAGGCGGTTGAACAAGTGATGGCGAAATGCTGCCTGTTCATGCCATTCCAGAAGGCCATTGGCGGCATCTCCGGTTACTATATCGCCAGCTTCACGCCACCGGCATTGGAGTTGATTGAACGCAACCAGAAGCAGCCATCATGGGCGATTCCGCGGCAGTTGAAGCTTGCAGCGCCAGTTGATCCCAAGCTGCCGCTTAGCGGCGCGCGCACTGTCGGTGTGGGACCGCTCTACGATCCGGTTGCGGACAAGATGCTGGGGGGCGTCATCAATACTTTCTCGACACTGGCATTCGCCGAGACGGCCTTCGGCCTGCTGCGGGCGGAAAGGCGCATTGGCCCGGTGGCCGAGTTGAACCGCCGGTCGGCCGCCAACCGCCAGGCGGTCAATGATTGGCTCTCCTCCCATCCACTATTTGCGGCTGGTGTGGCTGACCCCGATCATCGCGGCGCTGCGGTGACGCTGTTGAAAGTCAATGACCCCGGCATATCTGATCCGGCGATCCACGCCCGTATTTTGGCGCGCTCCAAGCAGCTCCTCGCCTATGACGGCATCACTCACTCCAATGGCGAACATGAAGCGGGCCTTGATGTGGCGCGTTATATCAATGCGTTTCCGGGCACGCCGGGTGATTATCGTGCGTGGATCGGCGGCATTCGTCCGAACGAAGATATCACTGCTCTCCTCGATAATCTGCAATATGCCTATCACCGCGCCAAGATCGTGGTGCTGGAAGAAGAGTTGGCCAAGCTGGGTGAGAATTTCCCGACGGCTGCGGCTGCGGGGGTTTGTCAGCGTACGGATGATCCAGGCCGGGCTTATAAGGTTCTGGTGTGCGATCTCGTCGGGCTCAAGTTCGATGCCCGGGGAAAGCCCGATCATTCCGAGGTTCGGACCTACATCGAGGGCAAGGGCGGCGCTTTCCACGAGGGCCCACTGGCTGGCAATCCGAAACTCGCTCCGGGCAAAATCCATTTCTTCTATCAGCCCGGCATTTCAACTGATGCGCAAATTCTGCCGCAAACTGCCAACGGCGAATATGATGCGGTGATCGCCGCGGCTACTTTCCTGCCTAAAGCAAGTGTATTCAAACTTGGTGGTGTGCGCATTGGCGCCGGCACCGGCAACATGGGTTCAGCTTCATGGGGCGGCGGCAATGGCGCCGGTGGCGAGGCGCCGCTGATGAATACGCCGAGT
The DNA here is from genome assembly GCA_031364405.1 of Hyphomicrobiales bacterium. Lineage (GTDB taxonomy): Bacteria > Pseudomonadota > Alphaproteobacteria > Rhizobiales > Aestuariivirgaceae > Aestuariivirga. The sequence goes on along the minus strand of JANLWG010000022.1, from coordinate 10,387 downwards.
TTTAACAGCCGCGCCACCGCACAGATGGCGATCAAGGCGCTGCTGAAAGTTCTACCCGATCTGCCGGTCGGCAAATTGCACGCGCGCGTGGTGGCTGGCGATTTCGATACCGGGCGGAACCTGCGCGAATTTCCCACCGAAAAACTGGAAGGCAAGAAACTCGCGGTGCTGGGTTATGGCAACATTGGCCGCGAAGTTGCGCGAATAGCAAGTGCATTCGGTATGCGCGTTGCCATCCATGCGCGGCCAATCCATCGGGAGTGGATTGAGTCGGAGGGTTTTGAATTTGCCCCTACAGTTGAAGCCGCCGCGCGGCATGCCGATGTCATCAGCGCGCATACGGGACTGGGACCGCTCGATGCGACGACCGGTAAATATGCCAATGCCGGGATGGTGAGTGCCGCTGTTCTGAACGCGATGAACGGCGGCGCCATCGTCATCAACTATGATCGCGGCGAAGTTATCGATGCGGCGGCACTCGACATGGCATTAAGCAGCGGCAAAGTGCGCTATGCGGCCATTGATGTCGATGTGTTCAGGGATGACAAGACCGGCGAACTGTCTGGCCCCATGTTGCCCTATCTCGAGATCGAAAAGCGCCACAAGGGCAAACTGGAACTGCTGCCCCATGCCGCCGCCGACACTGAACACATGAGCCGGGTCGAGGGCGCCAAACAGGCGGTGGACCAGATCATCGATTGCATCCGCTTCAAGCGGGTGACCAATCTCAAGGGCGACCTGCCCGAGGGCTATATCAATGCCGGGGTCTCGACGGTGCCATGTGTTGGCAAGGTGACGGGCCATGATATGGCGCGCGCTGCTGGAGACAGCGTTTCGCTGGCACGGTTGCGTGAGGCCGCCGAGGCAATGGCCGCGATCTGGGGGGCGTTGGCTTCGGCAACCAATGATGGGAGCCGGCGGGAACTTATCAATCGTCACGGCGCCAAGCTGGTAAAAATGTCGAACAACTACGCCACACTCATGCGCAAGCTGGGACTCGAGGGGCCCTACGCCTGAGGCAGCACTTTTTCGACCAGCCTTCCCCAGAAGGCGGCGCCCCTGGTCAGAAGTTCGTCATTGAAGTCATAACCTGCATCGTGCAGCATGCGGCTGTTGCCGTTACCCAGGCCAAAATAGCACGAGGGCACGGCTTCTTGCATGTAGGCGAAATCTTCCGAGAACATGAAGGGACCACGCATGTCAATGCGCGCGGGTATCTGGCCCATGGCGATGGCGGTATCGCGCACCACGGCAGCTTCGGCGGGAGCATTGAAGCCTGCGGGATAGCTGAAACCATGGCCATAAGTAATATCCGCTTCGCAGCCGAAGGACTTGGACTGGCCGGAAATCACTTCGGGAATGCGTTTGCGCATCAGCTCACGCACTTCCTTCGTCGTCGTCCGGACGCCGATAAGCAGATGCGCTTCACCGGGAATAACCGTGGCCATGCTGCCGGCGTTGAAGGCGCCCACTGTTATCACCGCAGCATCATGGGGATCGACATTGCGGGCGACGATCGATTGCAATGCCAGCACCACGCCAGAAGCCGCCACGATGGGGTCCACCGATTTTTGCGGGATGGCGCCGTGGCCACCAACACCGCGAATGACCACCTGTACGATGTCAACCGCAGCAGTGATGGCACCGGGGCGGACGGTGATCTGGCCCACCTCTTCGCCTGGAATATTGTGGAGCGCATACACCGCATCGCAAGGGAAGCGCTTGAATAACCCCTCCTCAATCATTTTCTTGGCACCGCTTTCATCCTCTTCGGCGGGCTGGAAAATGAGGTTCACGATACCGTTGAAATTCCTGGTCTCGGCGAGGTAACGAGCCGTTCCCAGCAGCATCGTCGTATGGCCATCATGGCCGCAGGCGTGCATCTTGCCGGGGGTGCGCGAGGCATAGGGCAGATTGGTGGTCTCGTGGATGGGAAGCGCATCCATGTCGGCTCTGATGCCGATCGACCGTGTGCCCGTGCCACTGCTCAGTGTACCGATCACTCCGGTGCCGGCGATGCCGGTGGTCACCTTGTAACCAAGACGGGTGAGTTCCTTCGCCACAATCGCACTGGTGCGATGCTCCTGAAACAACAATTCGGGGTGCATATGGAGATCGTGGCGGATGGCAACGAGGTCATCCCGGTAGCGCGCAATGCGGTCTTCGATCATCGCTTTTGTGGCACCTGGCGCTCGACCCAATTAAAACAAGTGACGATTGCAAATGTAATGCAAATGTAGACTAGCGCCACCAGGATCAGGGGCTCATAAGTGCGATAGGTATTCTGGCGGATCATGTTGGTGACTCCCATCAAATCCATTACCGTGACAGTCGCTGCTAACGGTGTCGCCTTGAGCTGGACGACGCTTTCTCCGGCAAGCGTTGGAAGAACCATGCGCACGGCGCGCGGAAACCAGATGCGGCGCAGAACCGTGAAAGGAGACATGCCAAGGGCACGGGCAGCCTCAAGCTCGCCCTTGGGCACGCCAAGGAAGGCGCCACGCATAACCTCGCCTTCGTAGCCTGCGAAGCTCAGTGAGAATGCCAGGATTGCATAATAGATGCCTTCGCGCAGTACCGGCCACATGAAACTGTCGCGCAGGCCAGGTATCAAGGGGAAAAGTACGCCGAGCCCATAATACATGAACCAGATTTGCACCAGCAGTGGTGTGCCACGGATGAAAGTGCAGAAGGCGCGTGCCGGCCAAGCGAGCCATCTGGGCCCAGCCGCCTGGGCAAGCCCGATGGGGATCGCTAGAATCATGCCAAAGACCATTGATGTGACCAACAGAATCATCGTCAGCCAAAGTCCGTGGATAAGCTGCGGCAGATATTCGGGGATCCAGCTCCAGGTCATGGTTCGCTCATGCAGGTTTTCTCTGACCGCGGCGCACATGGCGCTCAAGCGCACCAAAGAGCTGGTTGGAAAACAGGGTGATGGACAAGTAGATCGCTGCCGTCAGCCCGTAAAAGACAAGAAGATAGAGCGGGCTGCCTTCTGTGTATTTGATATATGCGCCCGCCTGCTTGGTTACTTGTGCAAGTTCGGAAATGCCGACAACCGAAAGCAACGCGCTGTCCTTGGTGGCATTGAGCCAAAGATTGGCAAGGCCCGGAATGGCGAAGGGCAGCATGGATGGGGCAATGATGCGGCGGAACCGCAAGAACGGCGACATGCCATAGGCTTTCGCCGCCTCGATCTGACCCACCGGTATGGCCTGGATAGCGGCGCGCAACACCTCCGTCTGGTAGGCACCTTGCACGAAACCAAGAACAGCAACAGCAGCGACTAGGCCATTGATCTTTACTGGGCCGAGACCAACGAATGTCAACAATACATTGAAAGCGTCGCCGCCAGCGTAGAACAGCAGCAGTATCAGAACGAGTTCGGGAATTGCGCGTACGATGGTGGTATAAACGTCCAGGACGCCCTTTATGATGGGCCCGCCCGCCAATTTTCCCATGGCGCCGCATAGGCCGATGGCAAGACCAACAAAATAGGCGAAGAGCGAGACTTCCACCGTCATCAGAGCGCCGCGGGCAATCTCATCGCCATAACCTTGGTCGCCCCAAGACAGCATCGTGAATATCGGTGCCCATGCGGCCAAAAACAATTAGATCCCTTTCTTGTTACTATGCCATGCCGCCCACGGGAGGCGGCATGGCCCTGGCAACCGCACTTCTACTCGGTCGGGTTCACCATTATGGGGACCAGATCGGGATACTTCGCCGTAATCTCCTTGAACTTTCCCGACTTCGCCAAAGCTGAAATGGCGGCATTCACCTTGTCCTTGAGTGCGGTATCTTCCTTGCGGATACCCGCTCCCACACCTTCACCGAGAATGGCCGGGTCGTCGGGAACCTCACCCTTCGATTCACAACACGCCTTACCCTGATCGGTTTTCAGGAAGGCATCGAGCGACGCACCGTCAGCCTGTACGTAGTCGAGGCGGCCAGCCGCAAGATCCTGATTGACTTCATCTTGAGTCTGGTAAGTCTTGATCACTGCTCCTGCGGGTGCAAAATACTTGTCGACATATCTCTGATGAATGGTGGAGACCTGCACGCCAATGGTTTTGCCCGAGAGGTGGGCCGGTGTGATATCCATATCGCCGTTCTTGGGGCCAATCAGCCACGTTGGCGTATTGTAATACATGTTGGAAAAATCGATTGACTTCTTGCGCTCGGCATTGATCGACATGGATGCAAAGATCATGTCGATCTGTTTGGATTGCAGTGCTGCGATGATGCCGTCCCACGCTGTCGGTGTGACCTCACATTTTTCCTTCATTTCAGCACAAAGCGCCTCCATGACATCGATTTCCCAGCCAACCCATTTACCCGATGGGTCTGGCGACGCAAACGGCGGATAGGGGCCTGCGTCGACAGCGACCTTCAGGTCAGCCATGGCTGGCGCGGCGGAGGCCAACATGGTGGCGGCGGCCAGAATAAACATTGAACGACGGGTGAACTTCATTCTTCTACTCCCTTTTTTGACTACGGAGCCCTTAATGGACACCGTGATTTTGAAACGCAGATGCAATTTGATCAACTTACCATTTGACTAATGGATGCCGGAGACGAATTGTTTGCAGCGCTCGCTCTTGGGCGCTCCAAAAACTTGCTTCGGCGGTCCTTCTTCTTCGATAATGCCCTTGTGAAGATAGATCACGTGACTTGAAACGTCGCGGGCAAATTTCATTTCGTGGGTCACCAGAATCATCGTGCGGCCCTCTTCGGCCAGATCGCGGATGACCTTCAGCACTTCGCCCACCAGTTCGGGATCGAGTGCTGATGTCGGTTCGTCGAACAGCATTACTCTTGGCTCCATGCACAAGGCGCGGGCGATGGCGGCACGTTGCTGCTGGCCCCCCGAGAGGAATGCCGGATATTGATCGCGTTTTTCGTACAGGCCAACTTTATGCAGAAGCTTTTCGGCACGCTCAATGGCCACGGATTTGGTCAGGCCCAGGACATGAACCGGCGCTTCGATCACGTTCTGTAAAACCGTCATGTGTTGCCAGAGATTGAAACTCTGAAACACCATGCCGAGGCGGGTACGAATGCGCTCAAGCTGCTTGCGGTTGGTGGGATGCAGGTTGCCGTCAGCACCTGGCGCAAGGCTCACGTCCTCGCCGGTAACCTGAATGTTGCCCTTGGTCGGCATTTCGAGGAAATTAATGCAGCGCAGGAAGGTGCTTTTGCCCGAACCCGAGGCGCCAATCATCGACACCACATCGCCATCGCGCGCCGCCAGCGATACGCCTTTCAAAACCTCAAGCGACCCAAAGCTCTTGTGAAGGTCTTCAACTTGAACCGCAATGGGACGATTATTTCCCACGGCCCGCGCCACTTTTGCCACCGAATCCCTCCCCGGACAGGACTTAGGCCCTTATTATTAGCCGCATCTTAGCAAGAAAACAGGGGCTTGCAATTCGCCATTTTGGTGGAGGCCCAATAGATGGCGGGCGAAATCCGCCTACACCCTACCTGGCCTTGACCTTAGGTTTCTTCGTCGCGACAGGCTTCTTTGGCACTTCGATCTTGGCTTTGGCGCGCGGCAAAGACTTGCGCTCGGCGGGTTTTGGCAGGGATTTTTCCTCATCGCGGCCGAGATACCGGAATGCCAGCCCGTCGTCTTTCAGCAGGATGCGCACGGTGCCACCCTTGACGAGCTTGCCAAACAGCACCTCCTCGGCCAGCGGTTTCTTGACGTATTCCTGGATGACGCGGGCGAGCGGACGGGCCCCCATCTGCTGGTCATAACCTCTTACAGCGAGCCAATCGGCGGCTTCGGTTGAGAGTTCGATATTGATCTGGCGCTCTGCCAGCTGGGCTTCGAGTTGCAGCACGAATTTCTCAACTACCTTCCGCACCACATCCGGCGGCAGATGGCCGAATGCTATAACGGCATCGAGCCGGTTGCGGAATTCCGGGGTGAACATGCGCTTGATGGCTTCGGTATCGTCGCCCTCGCGCACTGTGTGGGTAAAGCCCATGGCCTCGCGCGCCATGTCCTGGGCACCGGCGTTGGTGGTCATCACCAGAATCACATTGCGGAAATCAACCGATTTGCCATTGTGATCGGTGAGCTTGCCGTGGTCCATCACCTGCAACAGGATGTTGTAGATATCGGGGTGTGCCTTTTCGATCTCGTCGAGCAGCAGCACGGTATAGGGGTGCTGGTCGATGCCGTCGGTGAGCAGTCCGCCCTGGTCAAAGCCCACATAGCCGGGAGGCGCTCCAATCAACCGCGACACCGAATGGCGCTCCATATATTCCGACATGTCGAAGCGCAGCATATTGACGCCCAGCACTTCGGCCAGGCGCTTGGCGACTTCGGTTTTGCCGACGCCGGTGGGACCTGAGAACAGATAACAGCCGATGGGCTTCTCGGGCTCGCGCAGGCCAGCACGGGCGAGTTTGATGGCGGAGGTCAGCGCCTCGATGGCGTTGTCCTGTCCGAACACCAATCGCTTCAACTCGGAACTCAGGTTCTTGAGAACCGTCGCATCATCTTTCGATACGGTCTTGGCGGGAATTCGCGCCATGGTGGCGACGGTCGCTTCGATCTCGGCCACATCAATCGTCGTGCGGCGCTTGTCCGCCGCCAGCAGCATTTGTGATGCACCAGTCTCGTCGATCACATCGATGGCCTTGTCCGGCAGCTTGCGGTCGCTCATGTAGCGGGCCGAAAGCTGCACCGCACTTTCAATGGCCTGATCGGTGAATTTCACCTTGTGGAAGTCCTCGTAATAGGGCTTGAGGCCCTTGAGGATGGCAATCGCATCGGGGATCGAGGGCTCGTTCACATCGATCTTCTGGAAACGGCGGACCAGTGCGCGGTCCTTTTCAAAATGCTGGCGGTATTCCTTATAAGTGGTGGATCCGATGCAGCGTAGCGCACCGCCGGCAAGGGCGGGCTTAAGCAGATTGGAGGCATCCATGGCGCCGCCCGAAGTGGCCCCTGCTCCGATCACCGTATGAATTTCGTCAATGAACATGATGGCGCCAGGACGGGCTTCGATTTCCTTGATGACCGCTTTCAGGCGCTCCTCGAAATCGCCGCGATAGCGGGTGCCGGCGAGCAGTGCGCCCATGTCGAGCTGATAAACCGTGCAGTCGGCAAGAACAACGGGCACCTCGCCCTTGATGATCTTGCGGGCAAGGCCCTCGGCAATCGCCGTCTTGCCAACTCCGGGATCACCCACGAACAATGGATTGTTCTTCTGGCGGCGGCACAGAATCTGGATGGTGCGGTTCACCTCGGTTTCGCGGCCGATCAGCGGATCAATACGGCCTTCGGCGGCTTTCTTGTTGAGGTTTGTGCAGTAAGCGTCGAGGGCATCGGCTTCGCCCTTCTTCTTGGGCGCCTCGCGGTCGTCGCCATCACCACCGCCGCCCTGCTGCTGATCCTGATCGACACCCCGCACCGGCCGCGTGTCCGAAAGGCCTGGCCGCTTGGCAATGCCGTGGGAAATATAATTGACCGCGTCATAGCGGGTCATGTCCTGCTCCTGCAGGAAAAAGGCCGCATGGCTTTCGCGCTCGGCAAAAATTGCCACCAGCACATTGGCGCCGGTTACTTCCTCGCGGCCTGATGACTGCACGTGAATGACGGCGCGCTGAATGACACGCTGGAAACCGGCGGTCGGCTTTGAATCCTCGCCGCCAGCCGAAATCATATTGGCCATTTCACCGTCGATATAGGTTTCCAGGCTGCGGCGCAGCGCATCGAGATCGACATTGCAGGCGCGCATCACGGCGGCGGCATCCTTGTCCTCAATTAGGGCCAGCAGCAGATGTTCAAGCGTTGCATATTCGTGGCTATGCTCATTGGCGATGGCCAGGGCGCGGTGCAGGGCCTTTTCCAGGCTGCGGGAAAACGTAGGCATTCCGACTATTCCTTTTCCATCGTACACTGCAGCGGATGCAAATTGCTGCGGGCGAAATCCATCACCTGCGTCACCTTGGTTTCCGCCACCTCGAATGTGTACACGCCGCAGATGCCCACACCCTTCTGGTGCACATGTAGCATGATCCGTGTGGCTTCTTCGCGGCCCTTGCCGAAAAAACGCTCAAGCACGTGGATAACGAATTCCATCGGCGTATAGTCGTCATTCAAAAGCAGCACCTTGTAGAGCGAAGGCTTCTTGGTCTTCGCCTCGCTGCGGGTGATGACGTCACCCTGGTTTCCGTCCTTATGGGTATCACGCTTCGGCATGGGACCAATTATATAATTGCTTTGGGCGAAATTGGGAGAGGCTAATCGCGATTGATGGCTATATGCCTAAAAAAACAGGGCCGCCCTGGGCAGCCCTCGCAAATCCTTGAAGGTAATTCGAATCAGGAGCGCTTGCGGGGAGCCGCTTTCTTGGTGGCGGCGGTGCGGCTAGCCTTGGCGGTAGCCGGTTGCGCCTCGGCATTCACCAGTTCATAGGCTTTTGACCAATGGGCCTCGGCGCGGCCCTCTGGCCGGCCTTCTTCAAGCCATAAGGTATAGGCGATGGTGCGAATGCGTTCTTCAGACTGCACGGAATATGGTGTCGGCATCGAAAGGGTCTCCAATTGCGAGTGAGTCCCTATATTTCAAATTATGGTGCATTGCAATATATTTTGTGCAATACAACAAATATGGCTTGGTCAGAATCCGGGGAACCGGAGACCAGCGGTCAGCCCACCTAAGACCAGTGCCGTGGAAGCGATTTCATAGACGGCGTACCAGCAAGCGAACTTTATCAACTTCTTGGCCATGTGCTCCGCCCTGGTACATCGAAATTCAGATATCAGGGGAAATGCAACGGCCGTGCCGCCTGCCGGTTATACCCTGGAAGAACCCTCCCGCCAGGCGTTTTGCGCCAGTTCCACCACCCGTTTGGTCATGGCGCTGGCCGGATCGGCCAATGCATTGATAACGGAAAAATGGTTCTCGCCGGGAACTTCCAGATAGGGAGCAGCGAGGCCCAACCCGGTCCAGGCGGCTGACAATGAGCGCGACTGGCGGATGAATTCCCGGCTTTCAGCCCCGCCAACCCAAGAGTCAAAGGGAAGCCTGCGGGGAACCGGCCACAACAGCGGGCTCACCTGCTGGGCAGAGGCGGCATCCAATCTCAAATCGGCGTTGTACGGTGTGGCCATCAGCGGCCGCAGATCGAAGATACCGCTCACCGACAAACCGGCGCGAATCAGATCGGGCGGCGCGCCATAATCTTCCCAGCCGGTTGCGGCCAAACAAGCAGCAAGGTGGCCGCCAGCCGAATGCCCCACGACCACCAACGGCAATTGCAGCCGGTGCCACAGGAAGAGGCAGCACATGCGCAATTCATCGATAATGCCCGCAACACTGGCCTCGGGGCATAGCGTATAACTGGGCACGACCACACTCAAGTTGTGAGCCACCGCTCCCGCTGCCATATGACTGAATACGGACTTGTCGAAGGCCCGCCAATAGCCACCATGGAGGAATACCACGAGTGGTCCCTGCCCGGGCGCCGCCGGATGAAAAACATCCAGCCGGTTGCGCTGGGCAGCACCGTAGGCAATATCGAGTTCGGCCCTGGCGGCACGCCGATAGGCTTCGGCATTGGCGTGCCAGCCAGCGATAATCGCGGGATGTTCTGGCACACGGGACCGGTTGTCATACTCGGCTGCAAGATTCATGGGCTCTCAGTCTGGCAATTAACCAAGGCTGGCGCCAGTGCTATCGGGCAGCTCGCATCGCGGAAATGCGCTTAGCCAGTTGATCGGGAGACCGGTCTTTCCTGTTGGGTGGATGTATCCTCGGCGAAGGTCGGATCGCACATGAGCCTATCGGATTTTACGGCTTCGGCGGGCTGTTCGGAAATTGTCTCCAAACTCGGCTCGGCTGCGGCGGCAACGAGTTCCGTGGCTCAAAATCAATTTTGTTCGGAACATCCGCCGCGGCGGCCTTTCTCCTCCCATAGAGAATAGGCAATGGCGGCTGCGCTCTTCCCGGACCAGATGGTGAATGTTGGAATGCGCACGCATGCTGGTCGACCCTCTGTTAAGTTATCACCGCCACAACTCACAATAAGTTTGCGTGTACTCAACCTGCCTTGGCGAACGGCATCCGCGAGTCGATGGACTCACAAATTTGATGGGGAAAACTGGCGCGGGGCTCGCCTCATTTGACTTCGATCGTCGTCCACATTCCCGCCATGAAATGGCCAGGAATATTGCAGTACAGCACATAGAGACCAGGTTTGAGATCAAGCGTCAGCGCGCCCGACTTACCCGGATCGAGTTCCGAAACCTCACCCAGGTCACCCGAAGCTTCTTCATCGACGCGATTTTCAGCGGCAACGAAGGGCAATGTGACATCGGGACCGGTGATCGGCGAAATCAGCATTTCATGCTGAATATCGGC
>JANLWG010000404.1:0-3924 GCA_031364405.1 Hyphomicrobiales bacterium | reverse complement strand
CCTATGACCTATGCGTGCGGGCCCGTATGCTGAACGAAGAGTCGCTGCAGGCCACGCACGAAGCGCGTTTCTTGTTGAAACAGGCAATCGCACTGGATCCTGGGTATGCGGAGGCGCACCAATTGCTCGCCATGAATTACTGGGCGGGATGGTCACATTTTGGCGAGCCAATGGATCCGAACCGGCCTTTGAGCATGGAGACTGCGGAAAAGGCGGTTATGCTCGACCCAAATGATGCTGGTAGCCACTGGACAGTTGGCCACTTATTGGCGCACGAACGGCAATGGGAGGAATCAGATAGGGCGTTCGCAGCCGCGTTCGAGCTTGACCCGAATTGCGCCGATGCATGGGCCGATCTATCGGACCTTTCAGTGCTCAGCGGCCGCCCCAAAGAAGGCATAGATCTGATCCGCAAGGCGCTGCGGCTCAACCCACACCCGGAAGTTTGGTACTACCTTGTTCTCGGACAGGCACAGTATGCAGCGAGACAATACGTGGCGGCCATCGAAACGCTGCGTAAGGAAGAAACCTATCGAACTCACTCCCGCCGGTTCCTTGCTGCAAGTTTGGCCCAGCTTGGCAGGTTGGATGAGGCCCATCGGGACACAGAAATGTTTTTAATAAGCAATCCTCATTTCACGATCAGCCATTGGGTGGAATCCATGCCTTTCCGCGACGACGCTGCGCGCGACCACTTTGTGGACGGCTTCCGGAAGGCGGGGCTTCCTGAGTAACCACCTGTCTCTATGTAATAGCCAGAGCATACCGTGTTGCTGAATGGGTCTGCGGAATTCAAGCGAGTCGCTGCTCATTGCAGGTTCTGCTGTTGGCCCGAAGCCGACCTCAAGGTCGTTTTGCAATATGTCCGTTCAGCTCGGTAGACCAGACATCGCGCCTGCGATGTCGGCTTTTTCAGGGAATTGGTCTGCTTATGGAGGCCAAGCCGACATGGGTTGATGATTGCACTTGGTCTCCTGTTGACCCGGATGTATGGTCCGGCCGTGTGTTGCAAGAAGTTTTATCGATTTGGCGGTGGACGGTCTTGCATCAATGTATCCGGCCTTTAAGTGGAGCTTGTTGCGCTCCGGGCCATCATGGGTATCAGCGCGCCTGCGATCTCATTACCGGACAGGCCTCAGGGGCCATTTGGGTCACCAGTGTTCGCATGCGCTGGGAAGACCTAACCTCCATATCGTCTCATCCTCTCGCAGACCTCGGCGGGTATGGGTTTCTAACTATGTCATGGCGTGTTCCTTGTCTCTTGCTGGAGCTTCAAGCGGGTTGGGTGGTGGGAACAGTGTTCACCTCGAAGTCCCGGCCACGCGCCAGAACACTCCAGGCAATGCGGGCCAGCTTATTGGCCAGTGCGATCGCCAGCACATTGCGATGCAGTCGCCTTTTGGCCATCTCAATCCAGGGCTTGAGGCCATGGCGCTCCCAGCTCTGCGGCTTGATCAGGACCACCCACGCCGCCTGCACGAACAGGACGCGCAGATAACGATTGCCGCGCTTGGATATCTTGCCCAGGATCGTGCGATCCCCCGTTGACATTTGCCTGGGAACAAGGCCGAGCCAGGCGGCGAAGTCGCGGCCCTTGGAGAACGCATCACCACTGCCGATCGCAGCCACCATCGCACTGGAGATGATCGGCCCGATGCCGGGCACCGTCATCAACCGCTCGCAGCCACAATCGCTGCGGGCCAGAGCCTCGATCTCTGTTGACAGACCCATGACGCGCTCATCGAGCCGATGCCAATCGCCAGATAAATCCTCGATGATCTGCACCATGTGTGGCGACAGAACCTCCGAAGGAGTGGCAAGGATATCCGGCAATGCAGCGCGCAGGAAGCGTTGCCCCTGACGCACCGCAATGCCGCGCTCCAGCAGGAAGGCGCGGATCTGATTGATGATGCCAGTGCGCTGGCTGACCAATCGTTCACGCACCCGGTGCAAGGCCTGCAAGTCGAGTTGAGCGACAGTCTTGGTCGCCACAAACTTCATCGTCGGACGCTGTACGGCTTCGGCGATCGCTTCGGCGTCACGGAAGTCGTTCTTCTGTCCCTTCGAGTAGGGCCGCACGTATTTAGCAGGCATCAGCCGGGCGTCATGGCCAAGCGCCATCAGCTTCCGGCTCAGATGATGGGCGCCGACACAGGCTTCCATGCCGACCAGGCACAACGGCATATTGGCAAAACGTGCTTCCATCTGGCCACGCGACCACTTCTGACGCAGCACAATCGCACCGCGCTGATCGAGACCTATGACATGGAATGAGTTCTTGCCGATATCGCCATGACTGAATTATCTCATAGTGCAATCGCTGTTGTCGTACCAGACTTCACCGCTTTGGCTGAATGCCGGGACCATTTGCCAAGGTCCGGTCTTGCAACTGATGCCAGTTTGTACAAAGCTCGGTCTTAACTGGACGGTCATCCGGTGGATGTCGGTTGATGATGGCGAAGCGAGGGAGGCCGTGGGGTGACAACTTCAATCTGCGACGACCTTTTGAATGCCGGTCTCGATGGCGAAACCGTTACAGCTGGTCGCGATGACTATGATCAGCTTCGCCGTGTCTGGAATGGTTTGGCCGACCGGCGGCCAGCAGCGATCGTTCGTGCCCGCAATCGCAACGACGTCGTCAAGACCCTTCGTGTGGCGGCCAATCATGAAGCGCTCCTCGCCATCCGCTGCGGCGGCCACAGCCTACCGGGGCTCTCGACCTGCGACGACGGCATCATCCTCGACATGTCGGCCTTCAATGGCGTTACAGTCGATGCCGACGCTCGTATTGTCGAAGTGGGAGGAGGTGCACTGCTCGGCGACCTCGACCGCGCCGGTGCGCCGCATGGGCTGGTAACCCCCGCCGGGGTGGTCTCCCACACTGGCGCGGCAGGATTGACGCTCGGTGGCGGCATGGGCTTTCTGAGTCGACGCCTCGGCCTCACCATCGACAGCCTCCTCGGCGCTGAACTGGTGACCGCTGACGGTCGCATCGTCAGCACCGATGCCGAAACCGAGCCCGAGCTATTCTGGGGTATCCGTGGCGGTGGTGGAAACTTTGGCGTGGTCACCAAGTTCCGCTTCCGCATGCATCAGCTTGGTTCAGTGCTGGTCGGCCGCTGGACCTATCCGCGAGCGGCCTGTGCCGCAGTGTTGCAAAACTACTGCAGCCTCGCCGCTGCCGCTCCCCGTCAGCTGACCACCTGCTTCACCCTGACGGCGTCAAGCCTCGCGGTCACCGCAGTCTGGTCGGGAAGTGCTTCAGGAGCCGAACAGGCCGTAGCGCCCTTTGGTGCGCTGGAGCAGGTCGAGACCGCCATGCTCGGCGGCCAGACTTTTCTTGAATTGCAAAGCCGCAGCGATGACCACTTTTGCTGGGGCCGCCGCATCTATGCCAAGGGCGGCTTCTTCGCCGCCATCGACGACGCGGTGATCGCGTGCCTAGAGGAATCCATCGCGGAATCTCCAACACCCGACTCGGAGCTGTATATCCTGCAGCTGGGGGGCGCCATTGCCGATGTCAGCGAAGATGCAACCGCCTATTCCGGCCGGGCCGCCGGTTTCTACTGGATCGTCGAACCGGTCTGGGATGATGTCACCGACGATGCCCGTTGCATGGCGTGGGGCAGAGCCGTGGGCAAGCGCATGGCGGCCATGTCGCAGACGGGCAACTACGTCAACGAACAGGCCGACATGGGTAATGACATTGCCCGCTCAGCCTATGGTGCCGAAAAATATGCCCGCCTTGCCCGACTTAAGGCGCGCTTCGATCCTACCAACCTGTTCCGCCTGAACCAGAATATAGAGCCCAAGCCTTAGTTTTGTTTTCTGGTACCAGTGTCGCTTATGGCCCGAAACCGACCTCAAGTTCGAAATGCAGAACGTCCGCTCATCATGAGTGATCTCAACCGGTCGCTGCAATAC
>JANLWG010000423.1:0-8840 GCA_031364405.1 Hyphomicrobiales bacterium | reverse complement strand
TTGTTCAAAAATCCCGGCATAACGCCTCCGGAGATCGGCCTTTTGTATCTTGCCCATGGCATTGCGCGGCAATTCCTCTATCACAAAGATTCGCTTGGGCAGCTTGAACCTGGCGAGGTTCTTGGAGAGATCGGCAATCATCTGGGCTTCTGTCGGGTGCGGCCCCTTGGTGTTAACCGCCGCAATGATGGCTTCGCCGAAATCCCGATGAGGCACGCCGACAACCGCCGATTCAACGACGCCCGGCAGCGCGTTGATGGCTTCCTCGATCTCCTTTGGATAAACATTGAAGCCGCCTGAGATAATCAGATCCTTGGCGCGGCCAACGATGCTGACGCGCGCTTCAGCGTCGATGGTGGCCACATCGCCGGTGATGAAATAACCGTCGCCGGTGAAGTCCTCCGTGGTCTTCTCCGGCATGCGCCAATAACCCTTGAACACATTGGGGCCCTTCACCTCGAGCACGCCCGGTTGCTCGCCGGCAATACGAACCGAAACATCGGGAAGTGCAAAACCCACGGTTCCCGCCAAGCGCGCGCCCTCATAGGGATTGGAGGTGATCATGCCGGTCTCGGTCATGCCATAGCGTTCGAGGATGTTGTGGCCAGTGCGCGCGCTGAATTCGTCGTGGGTACCGGCAAGCAAGGGTGCCGATCCTGAAATGAACAGCCGCATGTTGCGGCAGGTTTCGCGGTCAAAATCCTTTGCCGCCAGAAGGCGTGTGTAGAACGTTGGCACTGCCATCATCAATGTCGCCCGCGGCAGGGCGGCGATCACCGCGGCCGCATCGAATTTCCCGAGCCAGATGATTTCGCAGGCCGAGAGAAAGGCGGTGTTGAGCGCTACAAACAAGCCATGCACATGGAAGATCGGCAGCGCGTGTAACAGCACGTCATCGCTGGTGATGCGCCAGAGCTTGACGAGCGTTGCGGCATTGGAAGCGAGATTGCCATGAGTGATCATGGCGCCCTTGCTGCGGCCGGTTGTGCCCGATGTATAAAGCAGCCCCGCGAGATCATCGGCGTTACGCGCGACCGTCTCATGGCTGTCTTCCATGCGGGCCGCAAGGCTTGCCAATGAGCCTTCGCCGTTGCTGTCGAGGTTGACGACCGCAAGAACCTTGTTGCGGTCGCCCAGTTTGCGCATCGCTTGCTGCCGCGATGGATCGCAAACAATTATTTTTGGACCGGCATCGGCAACCAAGTAGGCAACTTCCGTTTCCGTGTAGGCGGTATTCAGTGGTTGATAGACCGCCCCAACTTTCAACGACGCCAAATACAGAATGACATTGGCAACTGATTTCTCAATCTGCACGGTGATGCGGTCACCGGGTTCGATGCCAAGCGCCACGAGCGCGTTGGCATAGCGTGCCGCCGCACTGCGCAATGTGGCGAAATTGAGATTCGTATGTCCAGATTGTGAACGTATGGCGATGCGTTCACCAGCACGTGCGAAGCTGCGGTCGAACGAAGTAAAAATATTTTCGTTTGTCACTGTGGAAAATTCCCGGAGCTGGAACTTTGTCATCTGTTTGTCATCTAGAATCTGACATTAACCATGGCGGGGAGGAATTATACTCTCCGATGTTGCAACTGCCTGCCATGCCGTGGCGCAATGGGTCGCTGCCCCTGACCCGCGCCCGGCATGGCACCTGCTCATCCAATGAAAGATTTCATGCGGCCCAAAGCGCTGCGAATGTCGCTTTCGCTGGCCGCATAGGACAGGCGCAAGAAACCTTTGCCATTGGCGCCGAAGCTCTCGCCCTGCAGCAAGGCAACATGGGCTTGGTCAAGCAGGGCGCGGGCCAGATCGCCTGAGTCCCAACCAGTTCCCTTGATATTGGGAAATGCATAGAAAGCCCCGCCGGGCTTGCGGCAGGTAACGCCCTTGATGGCGTTAAGCCCCTCCACAACGATATCGCGGCGGGTCTCGAAACTTTGCCGGAACTTCTCGATTTCATCCATTGGGCCGGTGATGGCGGCAAGGCCCGCCATCTGGGTTGCCACACTGGTGCACGAATGATCGACTGTGATCAGCTTTTTAACATAGTCGATGAGTCCCCGGGGCCAGATGCCGAAGCCCAGGCGCCAGCCGGTCATGGCGAATGTTTTTGACCAGCCATCAAGGATAATCGTCCGGTCACGCAATTCCGGAAAGGCAAGGAAGCTGGTAAACTCGGCGCCCTTGAAGATCAGATGGCTGTAGATTTCATCCGACAGAATGGCCACTTGCGGATGCCGCAGAAGCCCTTCGGCCAGCTTGGCCATTTCATCGCGGGCCACCACGCCGCCGGTCGGATTGGCCGGCGAATTGATCATCAGCAAACGCGTGGCGGGAGTGATCAGCGCTAGAACCTCCTCCGCGTCAAAACCGAAATCCTTATCCTCGCGAATGGGATAGGGCACCGGCGTGGCCCCGCTGGAGCGTGCCGCGTCACGGTAAGGCGGAAACCCCGGATCGGGATAGAGGATTTGCGATCCCGGCCCCCCGAACAGCTGGCAGGCAAAATAAAACGTCACCTTGCCGCCGGGAACGATGACGATCTCCTCGGCGGAAACCGGCACCTGGAAGCGCGTCCCCACATAGTTCGCCACCGCATCGCGCAATACCGGCAACCCCTGGGGCGAAGTATAGCCGTGCGGCCCGTCGCGCACCGCCTTTGCGGCGGCCTCAAGGATATGCCGGGGCGGGGTGAAATCCGGCTGGCCGATGCCAAGATTGATCACCGGCGCGCCGTTGGCTTTCAGCGTGTTGGCGCGGTCGAGCACCGAGAAGGCCAATTCCTCCTCAATGGCGGTAACATTGGGATTGAGCTTGAGCATCAGGTCACATCATCAATTGCGGGATCGAGCAGATGGCTGACATTGCGTCCGCCATGTCCGGTTTCTACGGCCTTTGCGAAGACGTCCGCAACTGCCTGCGTCAATGGCCCCATGCAGCCCAGTTTCTCCGCTACCTCCACATAATAGCCGATATCCTTGGCGGCGTTGGCGATGGAAAAGCGATAACCGTCGAAATCGCCCTCGAGTGCCGGACCGACGATCTTGCGCAGCACGCCGGAATTGCCCGAACCGTTCAACATCACCTCATAAAGGTCGCGCCAGTCGATCTGGGCCTTGCGGGCGGCATCGAAACTTTGGGTAACCAGTGCCACCATGCCGGTGACGAGATAGTTGGAGATGAGCTTTGCGGTATGGCCTGAGCCCGGCGGGCCGAACCGGCGAATGGTTGTGGCAAAACATTTGAGCAGGGGCTCGATGACAGCGAAGGTCTTTTCATCGGCCCCGCACAATACGCCAAGCTCGGCGTTTGCTGCCTGCTCCGGCCCGCCGGTCACCGGCGCATCGGCAAAGCCCACTCCCATTCGGGCCAGTTCGCGGGCGAGACGGCGGGTGGTGTCAGGCTCCGATGTGCCGGTGTCGATCAGAATTTGACCAACCCGTAAATGTGAACGCAGGCGATTGATGGTATCCTCCACCACTTTCGAAGTCGACAGGCACAGAAAGATCACCTGCGCCTCGCGCGCCATGTGGGACAAGTCCCTGGCCTCGCTGGCGCCGCGCCCCACGAGATCATCGACAGGCCCGCGGTTGCGATGGGCTATGACGGCGACGCTATGGCCATGCTTGATGAGATTGGCCGCCATGCCATGCCCCATCATGCCAGCCCCGATCAATCCAATCTGCATACTTGCCTCCTGCCTGCCCCGTGCTAGGGTCCGCGCCCGAAATCCGGGAGTTACCACATCATGGCGCTGCACAAGAATTTCATCAATGGCGAATGGGTCGAGGGCAGGGGCGCCCGTGAAAATATCAACCCGTCCGATCTTTCCGACATTGTTGGAACCTATACCCTGGCCGACACGGCACAGACCGAAGCGGCCATTGCCGCGGCAAAGGCTGCAGCCCCCGCATGGGCCGCCACCACCCCGCAGCAGCGCGCCGATAGTCTCGAAACCATTGGCATCGAGCTGCTTGCCCGCAAGGACGAGATCGGCCGCCTCTTGTCGCGCGAAGAAGGCAAGCCCTTGGCCAACGGCATCGCCGAGACCGCGCGCGCCGCGCAGATTTTCAAGTTCTTTGCCCAAGAAGCCCTGCGCACCGAAGGTGTCGCCGTTTCATCGGTGCGTCCGGGCGTCGATGTGCTGATCACCCGCGAACCCCTGGGGGTCGTCGGGCTCATCTGTCCGTGGAACTTCCCCATTGCCATTCCGGCCTGGAAGATTGCTCCCGCACTGGCCTTCGGCAACACCGTGGTGTTCAAGCCCGCTGACCTGGTGCCCGGCACCGCCTGGGCACTGGCCGAGATCATTTCGCGTGCCGGACTACCGAAGGGCGTTTTCAACCTTGTCATGGGGCGAGGCACGGTGGTGGGGCAAACCATGCTTGAGTCAAATGACGTGAATGCGATTTCCTTCACCGGTTCGGTCGAGACCGGTGCGAAGGTCGCCATGGCCTGCGCCTCGCGCGGCGCCAAGTTCCAGCTTGAAATGGGCGGCAAGAATCCGCTGGTGGTGCTCGATGACGCCAATCTCGATGCCGCCGTTGCCGCCGCCATCGATGGGGCTTTCTATCAGACCGGCCAGCGCTGCACCGCCTCCTCGCGCCTCATCGTGCAGAACAAGGTGCATGATAGTTTCGTCGCCAAGATGATCGCTGCCATGAAGGCGCTGAAGGTCGATCACGCCTTGAAGGACGGCACCCACATCGGCCCGGTCGTCGATGAGGCCCAGATGGCCCAGGATAAGAAATACATTGAGATCGCCCGCGGCGAAGGTGGCGAAATCGCCTGGGGCGGCGAGCGCCTCAACCGCGACACCAAGGGTTATTATCTTTCGCCCGCTTTGGTGGTTGGCACCAGGAATGACATGCGCATCAACCGCGAGGAAGTCTTCGGCCCGGTGGCCTCGGTGATCAAAGTTGATTCTTATGAAGAGGGGCTGGCTGTCGCCAACGACACAAAGTTTGGCCTGTCTTCGGGGATTTTCACCACCTCGCTCAAATACGCCACCGACTTCCGCAAGAAATCCGCCGCCGGCATGGCGATGATCAACCTGCCAACGGCCGGCGTCGACTATCATGTCCCCTTCGGCGGCAGAAAAGGTTCAAGCTACGGCGCTCGCGAACAGGGCCGGTTTGCGGCGGATTTTTATACCGCGATCAAGACGAGCTACACGCTGGCTTGATCTTAGGCTTGATCTTAAGATAACTTACCGTTCCTCATTCCCGGCCTGAGCTAGGAATGAGGAAGATGTGGACACACCTCTCGTTCCTTCCTGGCCATCAATCCAGTTTGCGCCTTTAGTCGGAGTGTTGATCTTGGTCCCCAAAGTTCTTATCTTTGATATCGGCGGAACGGTTTTCGACTGGAATTCCGCAATTATCGAATCGCTCGATCGCCTTGCTCCGCAACACTTGAAGCCAGACCTTGACCGCAAGGCGTTTGCCTTTGCTTGTCGCGAACGGTTCCTCGCACTTAATGGCGCTGTCATGCGCGGCGAGAGGCCTTGGTTGACCTCCGACGAGATGCTTGCCGCAGTTGTCGGGGAACTCTGCAATACATATGGTTTGTCCGATCTTCCAGCCGAGGGCCAAGCGGAACTTGCGAAAGCCTGGCGTCATATGCCCGCCTGGCCAGGAGCACGCGAGGCTATTGCGGCCTTGCGGCGGCGATATGTGGTTGCGCCCCTGACCATCTTGAGTTGGTCCATGGCAGTTGGTTCATCGCAGAGAAACGGAATCGATTGGGATAGCGTGCTCTCCTGCGATGTCCTTGGCGTCTACAAGCCTGATCCGCGCTGTTATGCGCGGGCCGCAGAGATTGTCGATTGTGTTCCCGAGCACATCATGATGGTGGCGGCTCATCCGAGCGATCTCCGGGCTGCCATGGAGGCCGGGTATCGCTCGGCCTACATCATGCCGAGACTGGAAGACCCCGGCGAGGACTACAATGATACCGGGTTCGCCAAGGAGTTCGAGGTTGTGGCGCAAGATTTTGCGGATTTGGCCGGACAGCTCCTAAAGTAGGATTACCTTTTCAATCCGCCGGTGCCGGCACGCTGGTTTCCCGGCCCGGCGGCCGCCCGCGCGCGAAGACAACAGCACGATGCCCTTGCGGGGGGCGGCACCGAGTTCAGATGACTTTAACGTCGAGCGTGGCGATACCGGCGATGGCGCCATGGAGGACGTCGCCGCGCTGGACCGGTCCCACACCCGCTGGCGTACCGGTGAAGATCACATCGCCCGCCCTCAGTTCAAAGAGTTGGCCAAGCTCCACAATAATCTCGGCAACGCTCCAGATCATATCGGCAATGTCGCCGGTCTGGCGGCGCTGACCGTTCACGTCGAGCGTAATGGTGCCTTTGGCTGGGTGACCGATATTGGCGGCGCTCATAATCGAGCTGACCGGAGCCGAATGATCGAAGGCCTTGGCGACTTCCCACGGGCGGCCCAGTTTTTTCGCCGCACCTTGCAAGTCGCGCCTGGTCATGTCGAGACCGGCAGCATAACCAAAGATCGAAGCTTTGGGGCCCAGGGCCACCACCAGTTCGATTTCGTGATGCACATCTGTGCTCATCGGGGGATAGGGAAAGCACCCATCAAGCACGATGGCATCGGCAGGCTTGGCGAAGAAGAACGGCGGATCGCGGCCCGCCACGCCGCCCATTTCCACCACATGCTCATTGTAGTTGCGGCCCACGCAATAGATGCGGCGCACCGGAAAGACTGCTTCTGAACCAACCACCGGAATGACGGCCTGCGGTGCGGCGGCGAATACGAAGTTCATGCCAGCACGATGTTGCGTTCGGCGAAAGATTTTCGCGTTGCCTCCACCGAGCCTTGAAGATCGATGGACCGGCAGGCGGCTTCGATGACTTCGGTCTCGAAGCCCACGGCGCGCGCATCCTCGGCCGAATAACGCACGCAAAAATCAAATGCCAATCCCACGCAGATTATCTTGCTGAACCCGCGCTCCCTGAGGTAGCCGCCAAGTCCGGTTGGCGTGTTGTGGTCGTTCTCGAAGAAAGCCGAATAACTGTCGATCTCGCGGCGGAAACCCTTGCGGAGAATAAGCTCCGTATGCGGAATATCGAGATCCTTGTGGAACGCCGACCCTTCGGTGTTCTGGATGCAGTGGTCGGGCCACAGAGTTTGCCGGCCATAGGCCATGACTGTCTGCTCGAAAGGCTGCTTGCCCGCATGGCTTGAGGCAAATGACGAGTGCGCCGTGGGATGCCAGTCCTGGGTCAGCACCACATGCTTGAAGCCATGGGCAAGCCGGTTGACGACATGGACAATCTCATCGCCGCCCGATACCGCCAGATTGCCACCGGGGCAAAAATCATTCTGCACATCGATGACGATGAGAACATCGGTGTCTTTACGCATGGCTTCACCTCACGCCGTGATCGCTGCCGCACATCCTTTGAAGGCGGGGAACTTGTCGACGATAACATAGACCGGAATCGGCCGCATGACATGGGCCAGCCTGCCCTTCTCCTGGAATATCCGGCGAAATGGCCCGCTCTTGAGTTTTCCGGCAATCGAGGGGGCGATGCCGCCGGCCAGATAGACCCCGCCGCGCGCCTGCATGGTCATCGCCGCGTCGCCAGCAATGCGGGCGAGCCAAATGATGAACTGGTCGAGGGTCTGGACTGCCGCCTTGTCACTGCCGGCCAGAGCCGCCTGCAGCACTGCTTCGGGGGTTTTCAGTGGACCCTGGGGGGCAAGAGTGCGGTAGATCAGCAGCAGGCCACGGCCGGTGACCGCGTCTTCGGACTCGAACGGTTCGCCGGGCTTGCTCATCCGGGCGCGCAAGTCGAACTCTTCCTGGGTTTCGACCGGAAGGGTTATGTGGCCAACTTCACCGGCCAGCGCCATCCAGCCCCCTTGCGGCAGGGGGGCGAGTGTGGCCATGCCCAGCCCGGTGCCGGGACCCAGTACAATCTTGACAGCAGGCTTGTCAGGCGCCTGACCGCCCACCTGCACGAGGTCATCACCGGCAAGGTGCGGCAGCGACAGGGCCAGGGCCTCAAAGTCATTAAGCAGCCGGAAGCGTTTGGCACGGGCCGCCAGACGCAGCGATTCACCGGTGAAACTCCACGCCCGGTTGGTCAGCGTGACGGTCTCGCCCTCGACCGGCCCGGCTACGGCAATCGCCGCTGCGGCAAGCGAAGTGATGCCGCGTTCCGTCACATAGTGGCTGACCGCCGCCTCAAGGGAATTGAAATTATCATTCTTGAGCACATCGATATGGCCAATTGACGTCGAGCCCGGTTCGACCAGGCCAAAGCGCGAATTGGTTCCACCGATATCGCCGACAAGTGCCAGTTCAGTCATCATGCGCCTCTGGCCTTGAACTGCCACGGCTTGGCCTCAAGGGCAATAACCGAATACTGGACGGTTTGCCCGAACCGGGCTAGGACGAGGGCCACATTTCACACCGGACATCCCTTGACCAATCCTCTCGAACAAGAAGTTTCGCGCAGGCGGACCTTCGCCATCATCTCGCACCCCGACGCTGGCAAGACCACGCTCACCGAAAAGCTCCTGCTGTTCGGCGGTGCCATCCAGCTTGCAGGCCAAGTGCGCGCCAAGGGCGACCGCCGGCGCACCCGCTCCGACTGGATGTCGATTGAGCGGGCCCGCGGCATTTCGGTGGTCACCTCGGTGATGACCTTCGAATATGGCGGCTGCGTTTTCAACCTGCTCGATACGCCGGGCCACGAGGACTTCTCCGAGGATACCTACCGCACCCTCACCGCCGTCGATGCCGCCGTCATGGTGATCGATGCGGCCAAGGGCATCGAAGCCCGCACCCGCAAGCTTTTCGAAATCTGC
>JANLWG010000335.1:0-16792 GCA_031364405.1 Hyphomicrobiales bacterium | reverse complement strand
TCCGCCATGGCCGATGCGCAGGCACAGCTCGGTAATTCGGGACGGCTGGTGATCCGGCCATCGGGCACAGAATCGCTGATCCGGGTGATGGCGGAAGGCGATGACGAGGGTCTGGTGCGAAAAATCGTCGATGAACTCTGTGGGGTGATCGCCAAGGCGGCGGCGTAGTTCCTACTTGGCGAGACCCTTGGTGAAACCGGCGACATCCTTATCGGCCAACATGATCAACAAAGTGGCGGCAAGATATTTCATGATGCTTTGCTCCATGAGGGAATGGCGGCGCGGCTAATGGCGATGCCCGCAAGTATCAAGATGAGCGCCGCCAGCACGTTCCAATTCAGTTCCTCGCCAAGTGCCGCAGCGCCGAGCAACACCGCGTACACTGGCACAAGATAATTCGAATAGGCAACGAAGCTGGGGCCGATGCGGCCCATCAGGCGATACATGAGCAGTGAGGCCAAGGCCGTTGGCAGAACTCCGAGGCCCGCGACGGACCAAAACGCCGCTGGAGGCTGGTTGGCGAGACCCGACGGGCTGATGACGGCGGCGAACACCAAGCCCATCGCGGCGGCGGCGATGGTTACACACGCCGTCTGTTTTACCGGGTTTTCGAAACCCAAACGCTTTGCGGTGACAGCATGCACGGCATAACAAATGCACCCCGCGAGTATGGCCAGTTCTCCCCGCAGCGCCGAGCCCGACATCGACAGATTGAGCAGTTTTTCCGGCCCGATGAGCACGATGATGCCGGCGAAACCCATGGTGAAGCCGATTGCCTTGGGGACTGTGAGGGGCTCGTCGGCCAAGAAAAAATGGGCGAGCACGACGAGAAAAAGCGGTACTGCTCCCATCAGCAGGCCTGATATGCCGGAACTCACGAAATGGGTGCCCCAGGTGATCAGGAAAAAGGGGGCGGCATGGCCTACCAAACCCAGCCAGGTGAATTTTTGCCAGACCGCCGGGGTGGCCGAGAAAGTCTGTCCACTGAGGATTGCGTATGGTGCAAGGATCAGCGCGGCGATCGAAAGCCGCAGTGCCATGACCCACGCGGCATCAAGATGGGTTACCGCAATCTTGGTCATGGCGAAGGATGATCCCCACGCGACAACCAGGACCGAGAGGATGAGCCAGTCGAGAGGGTGGGATTTCTTGGTCATGGCAATGCGACTAACGGTATGGTGGCTATTGCGTCAACGTTCCATTTCAATTTGATACAAATGCCTGTTGCAGGGATGCAACAGACGGGTTCCGTCACGGGTCTGCCACAATGACGCCCGGCTTGGGCCATGTGGGCGCACTAGCTTTGCAATATCCGAGGGATGGTATTCAGGAGGTAAGTTATGCGGACGTATAAAAAAATTATTCTCGCAGGCGCGTTCTTGGGCTTGGCGGGCAGTGCGGTGCAGGCGGCCGATGCGGACCCGGCTGTTCCAGCCACCACTTACGAGAACATGGGTCTCTATCTCCGCGCTGACGTGGGCTGGTCGTTTCTCGATTGGAGCGAGGGCAACGATAATAATTGGACGGCTGGAGTTGGCGCGGGTTATCGCTTCAATGATAATCTCCGCGTCGATGGCCGCTTCGACTATGCCGGGCAATATCATGTGGCTCCGGGCGCCGACATGAGTGTGACCACCGCGCTCGCCAATGCTTACTTTGATATTCCAACCGGCACCGCCTTCACGCCCTATCTCGGCGCGGGCGTTGGCTATGGTTGGGGGACCGTCGATGGCGGTAGTGACAAGGATGGCTTTGCCTATGCCTTGATGGCCGGTGTCGGGGTTAATTTGAGTGACAGTGTCGAACTCGATGTGGGCTACCGGTTCCGCAATATTATGGCGTCTGGCGCCGATCCGATGGAGCATCAGATTCTGACGGGTATTCGCTTCGGGTTCTGAGGCGGTTTTCAAACGTTGCGGGCGGGGGCGGAGAGGTCCGCTGCCGCCCTGATTTTTCAAACCAGTTGATTCCGGCACGAGGATGCGGCATACGCCGTGCCGGGCTAGCCTTCCCCAACGAGGGCCAGTCCATCTGCAAGGATGGAGCAACGGCATGACGATAGCGAAACCGGCGGTGCGGCCGGCAATCACGCACTTCTCTTCCGGTCCCTGTGCGAAAATCCCGGGCTGGACTCCGCAACTTCTCGACACTGCATTCTTGGGGCGTTCGCATCGTTCGACCGAGGGCAAGGCGCGCCTCAAGCGGGCGATCGCGCTCACCCGTGAAGTGCTTGAGGTTCCCGCCGACTACCGGATCGCAATTGTTCCGGCCTCCGATACCGGTGCGGTCGAGATGGCGCTGTGGTCGCTGCTCGGCCAGCGTGGCGTTGACCTCCTGGCCTGGGAAAGTTTCGGCGAGGGCTGGGTTGGCGATGTTGTCAGCCAACTCAAACTTAAGGACACGCGCACACTGGGCGCACCCTACGGCGAATTGCCTGACTTGAATCTGGTCGACTTCAACCGCGATGTGGTGTTCACCTGGAATGGCACCACGTCCGGGGTGCGGGTTGCCGATGCGGCTTGGATCCCGGCTGGCCGCGCCGGACTGACAATCTGCGACGCCACGTCGGCCGCCTTCGCGCAGAACCTGGATTTTTCCAAGCTCGATGTGGTGACCTTCTCGTGGCAGAAGGTGCTGGGCGGCGAAGGTGGCCACGGCATGATCATTCTCTCGCCGCGCGCTGTCGAACGGCTGGAAACTTATTCGCCGCCGTGGCCCCTGCCGAAAATTTTCCGCATGACGGCGGGCGGAAAACTTTCCGCCGGTATCTTCGAGGGCGAGACGATCAACACGCCATCGATGCTTTGCGTGGAGGATTATATCGTGGCGCTGCAGTGGGCGCGGCGTATCGGCGGCCTAACGGCTCTCAGGGCGCGGGCCGATGCCAACGCCGCAGTGATCGACAACTGGGTGAAGAAAACATCCTGGATACGGAACCTGGCGAAGCGGCCTGAAACCCAATCGAACACTGCGGTATGCCTCACGTTGATTGGCGATGAGGCGGTGCCGAAGAAGATGGTGAAATTGCTCGAGACGGAAGGCGTTGCTTTCGATATTGGTTCCTACCGCGACGCGCCGCCGGGATTGCGCATCTGGTGCGGCGCCACCGTTGAAACAACCGATCTCGAAGCACTGATGCCGTGGCTCGACTGGGCCCACACGCAAGCAACCCTTTGACCAATTTTCATTTTACTTCAGGAGCGCCACATGGCCCCTCGCGTTCTGGTTTCCGACAGACTTTCCGAAACCGCCGTGCAGATTTTCCGCGATCGTGGCGTCGACGTCGATTACAAACCCGATCTCGGCAAGGACAAGGATCAGCTGCTTGCCGCCATTCCTGATTATGACGGGCTGGCCATCCGGTCGGCGTCCAAAGTAACAGCAAAAATAATTACGGCGGGCACCCGCCTCAAGGTGATTGGACGGGCCGGCATCGGTGTCGACAACGTGGATATTCCGGCGGCCACACAGCGTGGTATCGTGGTGATGAACACGCCGTTCGGCAATGCCATCACCACCGCCGAGCACGCCCTCTCGATGATGATGGCGCTGGCCCGGCAAATCCCCGAGGCCAATGCCTCCACCCATGCCGGCAAGTGGGAAAAGAACCGCTTCATGGGGGTCGAGCTTTTCAACAAGACGCTCGGCGTCATCGGCTGCGGCAACATCGGTTCGATCGTCGCCGACCGCGCCATTGGCCTCAAGATGCGGGTTATTGCCTTCGATCCGTTCCTGCCGCCGGAGCGGGCCATTGAAATCGGCGTCGAGAAAGTCGAGCTTGAGGATATTTTCCGGCGTTCGGATTTCATTACGCTGCACACGCCACTGACCGACAGGACACGCAACATCATCGACGCGGTGGCGCTGGAAAAGTGCCGCAAGGGAGTCAGGATCATCAATTGCGCGCGCGGCGGCCTCGTCGTCGAAGACGCGCTTTATGACGCGCTGAAATCCGGGCATGTCGCGGGTGCGGCACTCGATGTGTTCGAGGCCGAGCCCGCCATCGCCCACAAGCTCTTCGGTCTCGACAATGTGGTGGCGACACCGCATCTGGGTGCCTCCACCGGCGAGGCCCAGGAGAACGTGGCGCTTCAGGTGGCCGAACAGATGTCGGATTACCTGCTCCATGGCGCTGTTTCCAATGCTCTCAACATGCCATCGATCTCCGCCGACGAAGCGCCACGCCTCAGGCCTTTTATTGCGGTGGCGGAGAAACTTGGTTCATTCGCGGGTCAGTTGACCGATCAGCCGATTGTCGGTGTCGTCATCGAATATGCGGGCGAGGTGGGGGAGATGAATACCCGCGCGCTGACATCGGCGGCATTGGCGGGCGTACTGCAACCGATGCTCGGTACGGTGAACATGGTGTCGGCGCCGGTGGTGGCGAGGGAACGTGGCATCAAGGTTGACGAGGTGCGGCAGAGCCAGCGTGGTGCTTATGAAACCTATATCCGCCTAACGGTGAAAACCGAGGGGCTGGAGCGTTCGGTGGCGGGTACGGTTTTCTCGGATGGGAAGCCGCGCATTATCCAGATCAAAGGCATCGATCTCGAGGCCGAATTCGGGCCGCACATGCTGTATGTCACCAATCAGGACAAGCCGGGCTTCATCGGGGCGCTCGGCACACTGCTCGGCAATGCCAAGGTGAATATCGCGACGTTCAATCTTGGCCGCAAAGCACTGGGGGAGGACGCAATCTGCCTGGTGCAGATCGATGAGCCCCTACCCGATGATGTACTCAAGGCAGTGCGGGCCCTGCCACAAGTCAAACAGGCAAAACCGCTGGCCTTCTGAGTTACATCTTCGAAGGATCGATACCGTTGATAGTGACGGCACCCAAGGGCGTGTTTTGGATTTTCGACGAAAGGCCGCCGTCCGCGCATCTTGGTTAAGAGTATGGATACTCATCAATGCACGACTTCCGGCACAAATCCGCCGCGATTTTGCCGCGCGCGTATTGCCTTATTGTCAGCGGATTGGCCGGGGGGCCAACCGGAGGAATACTCATGCGTACTCGTCTTGCCCTCGCCTTCCTCGCCACCACGGCATTCACACCGGCTTTCGCCGCCGATATTCGCGCCAACTCCCGCATTGATGCGGTAACGGTGTTCCCATCAGGCGCGGAAATTGTCCGTACTGCCGAAGCCCAGGTCGAGGGCGGTGACAATACTTTGATTTTCACCGATCTGCCGGGCGATCTGCAGACCGATACCCTGCGGGTCGAGGGGGCATCCGCCGGCAAGATCGAAATCGGTTCAGTTGATTCGCGATTTGTCGCACTACCATCGACGGCGACGGACGCCCAGCGCAAGAAGATCAATGACGCAATCGAGCTGTTGCAGGATGAACGCACCGTGCTCGACCAGACCATCAGTGATGCCGAATATCAGAAATCGCTGATGCAGCAGCTTGCCGCCAATGCATTTGCGCCGCCGCCCAAGGACAGTCCGGCCAAGAGTTTCGGGGCGCAGGACTTGGGCAGTCTGCTCGATCTGGTCGGCGGCAAATTGCAGACGCTATCGAAACTGGTTCTCGATTCGCGGGTGCGGCAACGGGATATCGACAAGCAAGTGGCCGATCTCAGCAACGAACTGAAGCGACTGGCGCCGCAGGACGAGCAGCGCATGGTGGTGACGGTGCATCTGGCCGCACCGGTGGCAACGTCTGGCACCTTCAAACTCAGATACCGCATCGCCAATGCGGGCTGGCGGCCAATCTACGATGCACGGCTGGTTTCGCCCGGCAAGGATACCAAGGCCAAGATCGAACTGGTGCGGCGGGCCGACGTCGTGCAGTCGACCACCGAGAACTGGAACGATGTGGCGTTGGTGCTTTCGACAGCGCGGCCGTTGGGGGCAACGGCTGCTCCCGAAATCATGCCTTTCCAGATCGGCAAGTATGATGAGCAGAGCCGCATGGAGGGAGACCAGCTTACTGGGCTCCTCAGTAAGTCCGAAATGCCGAGGTCGGCTCCGGCCATCGCCGGGAGTGATATCTCCGCAGACAAAGAGAAAAAGCTGGATGAGGTGGCGCAGTTACAGGCCGAGGTCGAAGTGGCGGGGTTCCAGGCGCTGTATTCGATTGCCGGGCGGGTGAGCGTCGACAATACCGGCACCGCCAAGAAAGTTCGTATCGATACAACGCAGCTTGAGGCCGAGCTTTCGGCACGTGCGGTGCCGAAGCTTGATGCCAATGCCTACCTCACGGCGTCGTTCACACTGGCTGGCGATACGCCGCTGCTGCCGGGTGCTGTCATGCTCTACCGCGATGGCGTGTTCATGGGGCAGGGGGCGCTGCCGATGCTGTCTCCCGGTGAAGACGCCAAACTAGGCTTTGGCGCCGACGATCTAATCAAGGTGAAGCGGATCGAGGTCAAACGCCTGACGGAAGAGGAAGGGATTATCTCGACATCGAATGTCGAATCGCGGGCCTATGACATCACGGTGAAGAACCTTCATGATTTCGCGGTGGACGTCACCATCCTCGATCAGATGCCGTTTTCGACGAACGCGGAAATCACGGTGGAAACGCTGCGCGGCATGACGCCGCCAACCGTTCGGGATTTTGAGAAAAAGCGCGGCGTGCTGGCGTGGAACCTCAAGGTTGAGCCCAAGAGCGAGACGCTGATCAAGCATGGTTTCAAGGTGACGACTCCCGAAGATATGAAAGTCGGGATGAACATCAATTGAGCGTGCGGTAGATTTCCCAGAGACCCCAGACAATCAGAATCGCTCCTGCCAGGTGGCTCAGACGGCTGCCGGCGGGAGCGAGTTTTTCGGCGGCCACATAGACGGCGAGCCCAACGATCCACACAGGTTCCATGACGCCGCCATAGAACAGCAGGCCCATCAGCACCCAGCAGCAGCCGAGGCAATAGAGCCCATGGGAAAATCCCATGCGCAACGCGCCTGCCGTTCCGCGCCGCCAATGGCGGGCAAAGAACATAAGCGGTGCCTGGCAATTCCGCAGGCAGGCGTATTTGAGCGGCGATATCTGGTAGAGACCGGCGGCTATCAATAGTCCGCCGCCCAGCGCTGAACTGGTGACCGCCATCATGCCGGTCAGCGGAATGGGTCTGGTGGTCAGGAGTTGCAACGCAACGGCTGCCGCGCTGAACCCGGTCCAGATTGCGGCATAGCCCGCAGCGAACACGGCGACAGGTGCGGGGCTCGCACCCTGTTCGGCAAAGCGCCGGCTCATGGCGCCGTAGGTCAGGATTGCCGGTGCCGCCGAGGGCAGCATCATCGCCATCATCATGGTCCACCACATGATGAAGAGGAGTACTGCATAGGCCGCTGTGCCCGGCGCAGGTACTGAAGGCGACATCAATATTCCGCCCGTATACAGTGTGGCCCACAGGCCCAGCGCCGCGACGATTGCAAGTGCCGCAAGCACAACGCGCCGCTCGTTGAGCGCGGCGCGTTGCAACAGGGTATCGGGCAGCGCGGAGCTGCCGTGGCTCATCACCTGACGAGGCCTTGTCCGGTCAAGTGGAGCTTTGCCATGTGGGCGTGCTTGCCAGCCGTGTTGAGGACAATGGGGCCTGCGGATTTTATCGTTCCACTGGCATATTCGGCCTCGGTGTATTCAAAGCCCTGGCGCAGGGAAACCTTGGCGTGATGAGGGTTACCGGTGACGGGATTGCGGATCGCTTCGATTTTGACATCGACCACGCCGGGGACGCTGACATGGCCTACGCAGGTATTCATGTCGGCTTCGAAGTCGATCTTCTTGAACATCGGCGCATGCACCTTTTCGCACATCGATACGAAAACCTGGAAGAAAGTGGCACCCGGTTCGGTGTCCTGGCCGGACATGATCTTCAGCAGGGCCTCGCGCTGTTCTGGTGTTGCGCGTTCATCGACGATGGGCAGGATTTCACCATGGCCCATGTGGATCGCGCCCGGCCATGCGGCTGTTGCGGCGATGCGCAGTCCATCGAGCTTCACCTTGCCATAGTGGCCTTTGTCGATCTGTATTCCAACCGCCGCCCGGCAAGTGCCGTCAGTGGGCAGCGCGTTGAACTGGCAGGGGCAACCATAAGAGCAATTGCAGGACGCTATTTCGGAACCGCGAATCATCCAGTCGGTATGGGCCATTTACTTCTCCTGTTGTTGTGGCTCTTTCCGGTGTTACTATGCGCGCCGTCGCCGCAGTGGTGCGGGCGCTTGGCGGAACTGCCAAGTTTGACACTATAGCGCTCTTGGGGCCACCTGTCTTTTTCGTTTGGCTTGACGCCAAGCTCGTGTATGAGCCGTCAACGGCTCCAGAGGCTTGGCTCTCAGGGGCCGTTTCCGTGTCTGAAAGGGATTTTCCATGGCGAATGTGGCGGTGGTCGGCGCCCAGTGGGGCGACGAGGGCAAGGGCAAGCTGGTCGACTGGCTGTCGGAGCGGGCCGATGTAGTGGTGCGCTTTCAGGGTGGCCATAATGCCGGCCACACGCTGGTGATCGACGGCGTCACCTACAAGCTCTCGCTGCTGCCATCGGGCATCGTCCGGCCGGGCAAGCTGTCGGTCATTGGCAATGGCGTGGTGATCGACCCGTGGGCGCTGGCTGCCGAAATCGCCAAGCTGTCGTCACAGGGTGTTGCCATCTCGCGCGATAATCTGCGCATCGCCGGCAATGCGACACTCATCCTGCCGCTGCACCGGGAACTGGATCAGATGCGCGAAACCGCGGCAGGCCAGGCCAAAATCGGCACCACCGGGCGCGGCATCGGGCCTGCCTATGAAGACAAAGTCGGCCGCCGCGCCATCCGGGTCAATGATCTGAATGATCTCTCGACCCTTGGGCCAAAGATCGAGCGGCTGCTTGCCCATCATAACGCGTTGCGGCGCGGCCTGGCTCAGCTGGAGGTAAAGGCCGCCGATATATTGGCGCAGCTCTCCGAGGTGGCGCCCAAAGTGCTGGCTTATTCCGATGCGGTGTGGTCGCTGCTCGACGACGCGCGCCGCGAAGGCAAGCGCATTCTGTTTGAAGGCGCCCAGGGTATTCTGCTCGATATCGATCACGGCACATACCCCTATGTGACGTCTTCCAACACGGTGGCGGGGCAGGCGGCGTCGGGTTCAGGATTGGGGCCATCGGCCATCGGCTATGTGCTGGGTATCGCCAAGGCCTATACGACGCGGGTTGGTTCGGGGCCGTTTCCGACCGAACAGGAGAATGAAGTCGGCGAATATATCGGCAGCCGCGGCCGCGAGTTTGGCACCGTCACCGGGCGCAAGCGGCGCTGTGGCTGGTTCGATTCGGTGCTGGTGCGCCAGGCGATCAAGACCAGCGGCATCCATGGCATCGCCCTGACCAAGCTCGATGTGCTCGACGGCCTCAAGGAAATCAAGGTTGGGGTTGGTTATCACCTCGATGGCAAGCGGCTTGACCGTTTTCCGGCAGCCGAAGAAGCGCAGAAACGGGTTGAACCGATCTATGAAAGTTTCGAGGGTTGGGAAGGTACGACTGCGGGTGCCCGCAGCTGGGCGCAACTTCCAGCACAGGCGATCAAGTATGTGAAGTATCTCGAGGAGCTGATCGAGTGCCCGGTGGTCTTGCTGTCAACATCGCCCGAACGCGAAGACACCATATTGATGAAGGATCCATTCGAGGATTAAGCACGGGCAAAACGCTGGTCTCAGGCAGCACTTGATCCGGATTTCGCAGTGGGTTCGACCGGCTCTTGCATCGTGGTTTCCCGGTTCCTGCGATTCAGGCCATTGGCGAAATTGCGCAGGATGATGGCGGCGAGGTCGGCTACACGGGCTGGCCGGTCGAGCAAGAAGCCTTGGGCAAGGTCGCAGCCGAGATCGCGCAACACGGTGTATTGCTTGGTACTTTCGATGCCTTCAGCGGTAACTGTCAAACCAAGTCCGTGACCCAGTTTCACAATTGAGCGCAAAATGCCGCGAGCGCTCTGGGTCTCGTCAAGGGCCTGAACGAAGCCGCGGTCGATCTTGAGTTTCGAGAACGGGAATTTCCACAGATAGCTCAAGCTCGAATAGCCGGTGCCGAAATCATCGAGCGCCACGGCAACTCCCATATCGCGAAGGACGCGCAGTTGCTGCATGACAAGTTCGGAATCCTTGAGCAGTGTGCCCTCGGTGATTTCCACTTCGAGCCGATAGGATGGAAACTGGTTCTGATCGAGTGCGTTGCGCACATCGGCAATCAGCGAACCGGAATAAAATTGCCATGGTGACAGGTTGACAGCGACGATAAGGTGGGCCGGCCATTGAACTGCAACGCGGCAAGCTTCCTGCAAACACCACGCGCCGATCTTGTTGATCAGGCCAGCCTGCTCGGCAATAGGAATGAATTCAACTGGAGAAATGGCGCCAAGTTCAGCATCATGCAAGCGGATCAGCGCCTCGAAGCCGTTCAACTCGCCGGTTCTGATCGCATATATGGGCTGGAAGTCGAGGCGGAACGAATGCGCCAAAACGGCGTCTGCAACGGCTTTCTGCACGGCAACCCGGCGGCGGACGTCCTGGGCAATTTCGGGGTTGAAGAAACCATATCCGGGCGTGCCCTGCTCCTGAGCGGAACGAAGCGCCAATTCGGTGCTGCGCAAGAGCGCTGCCGCGTCACTGCCATCGGATGAGGACAGGCCGATGCCGGCATGGGCCTGAATCGCGATGCTCTCGCCGTTCAATACAATGGGTTCACTGAGCTTGGCTGTCAGGTCTTTCGCCAGGCTGAGGACAGCCATGGGGTCGGTCACGCTGTGGACAAAGAGGCCGAGCCGGCTACGTTCGAGGCGGGCGATTTCGCCGGTGTCAAGCTTGACGTTCTGCAACCGCTGTGATGCCATCAAGATAACATTTTCCGCACTTTCCTGGCCGAAGTTCTGATCAATGAGATCAATGTCGGCGATCTCACAAACAATGAGCGCGCAATGCTTGCCGCTGTCTCCCGCGGTGGAAAGATGCCTGCTGATGCGGCTGAGAAAACTGGATTTATTCTGCAGGCCAGTGAGTTGATCATGCAGTGCCAATGTCTCGAGTTTGTGTTCAACGAAGGCCCTTTGCCGGGCATGAAACCAAAAACCCAGGATGGCAGCGATCAAGAGCAAGCACCCCATGACCAAAGCGGCAATCATCACGGTTTGGGAAATCAGCTCATAGCGGTCACTTTGATCGATGTTTGCCACCAGCCAGCCAACGGCGCTTCCATCTTTGCTGGTGATCGGAACCATGGTCGAAGCGTAGTGTGACGGATCACCGGTGTTCCGCGCAGTGTGCAAGAAGGTCATGGTCTGTGGGCGGGACGAGGCGGCGGCTATCCTCGCGCCCATGTCTTCAATTGCTTGGCTGGCATTTGGTGTCTTCGCGGGATATTCGGACGACAACTTGAGTTGCCCCCTGCTGTCGTAAATACGAAACGAATAGATCCGTCCGATTTCACCGGCCTGACGGAGCGGTTCGCGGGTTGCGGCCGAGGGTGACTTGCCTGCTGCAACTTCCACGAGGCCGTCGGTGTTGCGCAATAGATAGTCTGCCCACATCTGCCCATCAATGCGCGCTTCAGACTTCAGCAGTCCCGATGTTACACTTTGCGCCAGAAAAAAGCCGGTCAAGCCGATCAGTCCACACAGCAGCAGGCAGCCTATCAAAGGCAGGAAACGCCATGTTCCCAGTTTTTCTATCGAACTACCCATTAG
The DNA here is from genome assembly GCA_031364405.1 of Hyphomicrobiales bacterium. Lineage (GTDB taxonomy): Bacteria > Pseudomonadota > Alphaproteobacteria > Rhizobiales > Aestuariivirgaceae > Aestuariivirga. The sequence continues at coordinate 5,138 of JANLWG010000335.1, read as the reverse complement.
CGATGCACCAACCTGCAAAAAGTTCCCCACCTGTCGAATTACACCCGAGTTGACGAAATTAGAGTAAAAGTTTCTGTTCCGAGACTAGATTAGTACTGTCTTGGTTGATGAATTCTGACAAAAGCCGCTGCATTATGACGAAGTGTCTCAGATACCGTGCCTGGTTGAGTGTTTGGTTGGTCTTGATAGGTGTTGGTGTTCCGACCAACGCGCCGGAGGCTGCAACCTATAAGAGTTTTGCAGTGTCGCTGGTCGGCAATCTTCCAGAAGGGGCACGCTTCAGGCCGGACCTTGAGGCAGTTCTTCTGGGATTTGCCAACAGTTACCGGGCCCAGCAGGGCGGATTGCCGTTGGTGGCGAGCGATCTTCTGCTGGTTCCGGCACGGGCCCATGCAGTCGACATGATGGTTAACAATTTCATGGGACACCGGGCCAGCACCGGGCATGATTTTGACAGCCGCATGCGGGTTTTCGTGGGCGACATCACCAAGTTTCCCGCCATGGGCGAAAATGCGGCGCGTGAATCGCAGAATACGCCGGCCGACAAGGCCAAGGTGCGGCACCTTTTACAGCAATGGATCGACAGCCGGCCGCACCGGAAGGCGCTGTTGAGCCGTGACCATGCCTTTGTGTCGACGGCTGTCATTCAACGCGGGACGACGATCTGGGCGGTGCAGATATTCTGGGCCAAGCCCCGTGAAAAGGGCCTGTTTCAGTAGGCTTGGCGCCCCACGCTCAGGCTGAGGCGCCGATCGGGACAGCGCGCGGCGCCAGTGCCTTCTGGGCGGCGTTCTTCACCGCTTTCTGGACCTTCTCGAAGGCCTTGACTTCGATTTGGCGGATACGCTCGCGCGACACGCTGAACTCCTGCGACAAGTCTTCAAGGGTCGCTGGATCGTCCTGCAGCCTGCGGGCTTCGAACACCCGGCGTTCACGGTCGGTGAGCTTTGCCAGGGCCTCGGTCAGCAGGCCCTTGCGCATACTGGCTTCCTGGCTTTCGACCAGCATGTCTTCCTGATTTTCACTGTCATCGACCAGCCAATCCTGCCATTCGCCCTCGCTGTCGGCACGGATCTGCGAATTGAGCGAGCTGTCGCCGCCAAGTCGGCGGTTCATCGACACCACATCCTCCTCGGTGACGCCGAGACGATGGGCGATGAATTTAACCTGGTCGGGCTTGAGATCACCCTCTTCGAGCGCCTGGATCTGGCTCTTCACCTTGCGCAGATTGAAGAACAGCTTCTTCTGGCTGGCCGTGGTGCCCATTTTCACCAGTGACCAGGAGCGCAATACAAACTCCTGGATCGAGGCCTTGATCCACCACATGGCGTAGGTGGCGAGCCTGAATCCCTTATCGGGCTCGAATTTCTTGACGGCCTGCATCAGCCCGACATTGCCTTCGGAGATGACTTCGCCAATGGGCAGGCCGTAGCCGCGATAGCCCATGGCGAGCTTGGCGACGAGACGCAGATGGCTGGTGATCAGCTTGTGGGCGGCGGCGGTGTCGCCATGCTCTTTCCAGCGCTTGGCCAGCATGAACTCTTCTTCCGGCAGAAGCATCGGAAACTGCCGGATTTCCTGAAGATAACGGTTTAACCCGCCTTCGCCAGAAGCAACGGCGGGAAGCGATGTTCTCCGAGCCATATTGAAGCCTTTCCTGTCCAACAACTACCACATAAGCGACTATTATGCTGAAAATAAGACACTGGACTTGTTACAGTTAATCACTTGGTGGTGATCGCCGCCCGCAAGGCCGAAATCAGGCTGGCAAGATCATCTGGTGCGGGACTGTCAAAATGCAAGGCTTTGCCGGTGCGCGGGTGTTGAAAGCCAAGAATTGTGGCGTGCAGGGCCTGCCGATTGAGGGCGCTGAGGGCCTCTCGCGCGGCTTCCGGCAGTTTGTGGAGGGAAGCCTTGAAGCCAGCACCATAGCTGTGATCACCCAATAACGGATGGCCGATATGGGCCATATGCACGCGGATCTGGTGGGTGCGGCCGGTCTCCAGCTCGCAGCGGACCAGGCTGGCGACGGCAGGTGAGCCATAACGCTCGAGCACCACATAGTGGGTCACCGCCTCACGGGCGAGGGCGGAGCGCGATACCGCCATTTTCTGCCGGTTGGCCGAACTGCGATCGAGGCTGGCGGTGATCGTGCTGGCATTGCGCTCGGGCGAACCCCACACCACGGCAAGATAGGCGCGCTCAAGCTTGCCATCACGGCCATGGGCGGCAAACTGCTCGGATAGGCCCTGGTGAGCCATATCGTTCTTGGCGACCACCAGAAGGCCGCTGGTATCCTTGTCGAGCCGGTGGACAATGCCGGGCCGCCTGACCCCGCCAATGCCCGACAGGCTGTCACCACAATGGGCGATCAAGGCATTGACCAGTGTTCCGGTTTCATTGCCAGCCCCTGGGTGAACCACAAGCCCTGCGGGCTTTTCGATGACGATCAGATCGGCATCCTCATAGATAACTTGGAGGGGGATGTTTTCTGCCGCGGGGTGGGCGGGGGTGGCATCGGGTATGGTGACGGTGATCTTTTCACCGCCTTTCAGCCGTTGCCGCCCGGTGGTGATGACTGAGCCCTCGACAGTTACGCGGCCTTCCGCAATAAGGCTTTGAAAGCGCGAACGGCTCACCTCCGGAAAGGTCTGCGCCAGATAGCGGTCAAGGCGCTCGCTGGCGACGGCCAGGGCTTCGAGCGATTGAGAGGACGACGAAATGGCCGGCAAAGCAGATCTCCCACGGGACCAGGCGGAACCCCATGTCCCGCAACCTGGCCTCAAATTCCTTGAAGCGGCCGTATACATCATGGGAGGCCTGCTCGTCCTGATGCTTGTTGGCCTGATCGGCGGCATCATCTGGAAGGCCACCCACCGTAGCGCGGCGCCGCCGCCACAAACTCAATTGCTGGACTTGGGGCTGGCGGCAGGAACCCAGGTTCAGAACCTGCAGCTCGACGGCGACCGGCTGGCCATCCATGCGGGCTCCGAGATCATCGTCGTCGATATCCGCAAGAATGCGGTGCTTTCGCGCATCACGGTGGGGCCGAAGTAGCCCGCTTGCAACGGCTGAACTCCCCCGATATAGGAAAGCTCCGGCACTGGGCTCCCTTCGTCTATCGGTTAGGACGACAGCCTCTCACGTTGTAAAGGTGGGTTCGACTCCCGCAGGGAGCGCCAATTTTAAAAATACCATATATTTCTCAATATGTTAGAGAACTTCTGACACCATATTTTGACACCTAATTTTAGACACTCAAATCCCTTTGGCGCTGTTTTATCTCAAGAGCCTTGCCAAATGATCTGATAGCAAATTTAGCCTAAATACTGAGCCTGGACAGGCACTTTGCTTGACGCATCAATGATGATAATCATTTTCTCCAATCGTCGGGATGGGGAGAGAAACGTGCCTCCGGATGAAATTTTCTCTAAGGCGGAAAGCGCCGGCGGCATGACGCGTGACCGGATGATCGCCCATATCCGCGAAGCCAACGCGGTCGCCCGCGACGCGGTCGTGCACGGCCGCCACCCGTTCGGTGCAGTGCTGGTCGGTCCCGATGACCGCATCCTCATGCGCCAGGGCAATATCAACACCGTGCGCCACGCCGAGACCGAACTTGCGCGGCGCGCGGCGGATGCCTACCCGCCGGAGTTTCTCTGGACTTGCACGCTGGTCTCAACAGGCGAGTCCTGCGCGATGTGCGCGGCCACACTCTACTGGGCGAATATCGGCCGTCTGGTTTACGGCTACGAGGAGGCCCAGCTCCTCGCCATCACCGGCGACCACCCCGAAAACCCGACAATGAGCCTCGCCGCCCGCACGGTGCTCGGTTCGGGCCAGAAAAAAATCGAGGTGCACGGACCTTTCCCCGAGCTCGACGAAGAGCTACTCGCCCCGCACAGGGACTTCTGGAAACCCGCGCCCAAGGCTTGAAGGTCGTTCCGAAGTGCCCGGTCGTTAACGCTTCCCGCAAGGAGCGCCAACAATCTCTGAAGTAGTTGCCGGAGCTCTCAGTGGTCCAGCGTTCGCCGCCGCCATCGGCGGTTGTCGCGCCAAATGCCAATCCGCACACCGGGCCCAGTCTTGCGGTCAGTGAAGCATTCATCGTTCAACGCTCAGGTTGTTCGACAAAACAATGAAGCTCAGCTCTTGGTGTTGCCTTGCAGGAACTTGATGCGCTTGGCCAGCGAGATGACGTTGGCGACACCGCGTGGTGATTGTGATGGCGTGGCCTGGCCGGGACTGGAAGAGTCTTTGCTTGCGATTTCGCCGAGCTTGGAAGTCCAGGCGGCATCAAGGCGGGCCAACTCCTTTTGCAGGTCTTCGGTATCGAGCGCGGCGTTCTCGAGTTGCTGGTTAAGGTCTGTCGTGGTGGGGGCTGCGCCGTCAGCAGGCTGATCCCTGGTTGTGGCGATCTGCTGGGACATGGCGGTCAGCTTGTCGATGCGGCGCTTCAAGCGCTGTTCGGTCACGAGCGGATCGATCACAGTCTCAGTGGTTTCTGCGCTAATTTCGGGCAGCGGCGCGAACAGGGTAATCCGGGCTTCCTTGTCGGCAACCGACTCTCTCAGGGCGCTGATTTCATTCGATTTCCCGTCGGTCTCGGCGCGGAGTATGGAGATCATGCTGGCGCTGTCGGCATTGGCGGCTTCAAGTTCAGCCATGCGGGCGCGGAGTTCGGCAATTTCCTGATCGCGGGCAGCGAGGGTGGCATCTCGCTGGTTGAGATCGATGACCAGCGTTTCAATGCGGTTGCGGGTTCGGTTCACCTCGGCCATCTGCTCGGCCATGCTGGCTCTGGCGCTTTCGACGCGGGCACCAAGTTTTTGCGAGAGCAGGGCATACTCAGCGCGCAGCCGGTCGCGCTCGGTGTGCAGTTCGGCAACGGTGGATGGCACTTGGCGCTGCATGCGGCGGGCACCCAGGCGCATGGCGAACGGCCACAGCAGGCGCCCAATGAAGAGCGCTAGCAGGGCGGCGATCGAAAAGCCCAATCCGATGAGCAGCAGGGTCTCAGTCTGAGACATGTAACCTCCGGGGTTCCGGCATATCTAGCCAATCTTGCATCACCGGGCAAGAAACTGGCTATTTCCTTGCCTACTCCGATTCCGCCCCAGGGTGGAATGGCTCAGCGA
>JANLWG010000310.1:0-2253 GCA_031364405.1 Hyphomicrobiales bacterium | reverse complement strand
CGTTCTATACGCCCAAGCAGAAACTCGTCGTCTGGGCCAATGATACGATGAACGCCACTTCGAAGTACTTCCCGATGATCGTCGATACCCTCAACATGAATGGCACCGCGACGCTCTACGTCAACCTCGACTCTACGGGTGCGGGCTTCCCGGAACCCACCGAACTGAAGCAGTCCGGCAAGGTTTACGTCAGCCAGTAAGCTCGACCAAACGGAACGCGATCAGGCGCGCAAGTCCCCAGGGCTTGCGCGCTTCTTCTTTTTGGCGGCAAGTTTGCAGTTGCGGTCATCGCGAAAAAACCTCATTTTGTGCCGAAGGAATCGCCCCAGTGGCGGCATCAGGCCGCCCGTTCCTTGAAATGGATGCTCATGCCGGTTTTCTCCCTTCGGGTTTTCGCCGCCACCGCCGCGGCTTTTGCGCTGTCATTATCAGCCTGCGCCGCCGATGCCTATCAATTGACCGACGAATTCTCGCTGTCCGGCAGCTATCTCGCCGGGCGCACCGCCAGCAAGCTGCGTGACAATGATGTCGCTTCGGAATTTCTCACCCGCGCCCTTGAAGAAGATGCCAACAATCCGGTGCTGATCGAGCGCCTGTTCCTGCTCGAATTGTCGGAAGGCAACATCGAAGCTGCTGAGGAAATGGCCCAGCAGGTGTTGGGTTTCAACAGCCAGCAACGCATGGCGCGCACCGTGCTGGGCCTGCGCGATTATCGCAATCGCCATTATCCCGCCGCCCGCAAGAATTTTACTGTTGCCGCCTATACGCCGGTGGGCGAACTGACCTCGGCCCTGCTCATCGCCTGGTCATGGGCGGGCCAGGGCGAATTGTCGCCAGCCCTCAAAGCCCTCGACAAGCTCGACAACAACGAGAGTTTCGGCAATTTCAAGACTTTTCACGCCGCCCTGATTGCCGACTACCTCGGTAATTCCATCAGGGCCGAGGCCTCCTACAAGAAAGCCTATGAGCAGACCGGGTCGTCGCTGCGGGTGGTGCAGGCCTATGGCAATTTCCTCGAGCGTAACGGCCGCGCGCAAGAAGCGGCAAAGATCTACACGGCATTTCTCGATGGTGGTGACGACAATCCGCTGATTGCCGAAGCTTTGGCCAGCACCAAGTCAAATATCAAACCAAAGGCGCTGATCGCGACGCCCGCGGCCGGTGCCGCCGAAGCGCTGTTCTCGCTGGCCACAGCCATGACCGATGATCAAAGCATGGATGTGGGTCTGCTCTATACCCAGCTTGCGCTGTCCTTCAACGCCGACCAGCCGGTGACGCTCACCCTGCTCGGCGATATTTATGAAAACATGAGGCGTTCGGAAAAGGCCATCGAAGCCTATTCGCAAGTGCCCGAAACCTCGGCGCTGCGCCCCAACGCCGAGATGGAAATCGCCATCAACCTGCAGCGCCTTGAGCGCAAGGACGAGGCGCTGGCCAAGCTCAATGGTCTCGTTGCCCGCAATCCCGCCGACTATGATGCCCTGGTGACGCTTGGCAACGTCTATCGCAACAACGAGGATTTCACCAACGCGGCGCAAGCCTATGACCGCGCCATTGCCCTCATCACCGAGACCCAGCAAAGCCACTGGCGGGTCTATTATTACAGCGGTATTTCCAACGAGCGCATGAAAAACTGGCCCAAGGCCGAGAAACAATTCCGCCGCGCCCTTGAAATCTCGCCCGATGAGGCCATGGTACTGAACTACCTCGGCTACTCGATGATTGACCGCAAAACCAATCTGGTCGAGGCCATGGCGATGATCAAGAAGGCGGTGGCTTTGAAGCCCAATGATGGCTACATCGTCGACAGTCTCGGCTGGGCCTATTATCAGCTCGGCGATTACGAGCAAGCGCTGATCAACTGCGAGCGCGCCGTCGACCTGCTGCCCGCTGATCCTATTATCGGCGAGCATCTGGGCGATGTGTATTGGCGGGTCGGCCGCACCCTGGAGGCCAAGTTCCAGTGGCAGCACGCCAAGGACAACAAGCCCGAGCCCGACGACCTGAAGCGCATCGAGGGCAAGCTCCGGGATGGTCTGCCGAACGAGATACCGGTGACGCCGGCGCAGAATGGCACGGGCCAGAACAACGGCTGAAATGCCGGAGCGCGGGGGGATATGACTCCGTTCTCGCTTTTCGCGCCTGCCAAGGTCAATCTGGCCCTGCATGTGCTGGGCCGCCGCGCCGATGGTTATCACGAACTCGATTCCATCGTGGCGTTTGCCGATGTCGGCGACCGGCTGACGTTCAAGC
>JANLWG010000292.1:0-3186 GCA_031364405.1 Hyphomicrobiales bacterium | reverse complement strand
GCGGCAGCCCCTCGGCGATATCGAAAACCGTAATGTCGCCCAGTTCCTTCAGGGCCGCCAGATGCGCCAGCGTACCGCCGATCATGCCGCCGCCGATCAACGCAATTTTATTCCGCGCCATGGGTGAATGTCCTTTCAGGGTAGCCGCGAGGTCGTTTCGCGCTGCAAAAACGACGTTTCTGTAGCTCCGATATCTAGCAGCTTCAAGACAGGCAGCCAGTCAATTCGACGTTATACTTGACCGAATCGTCAAGTTTCGACGATTTTCTTGCCCCACCATGAGGTTGACTGCATTTCCTTCAGCCGCGAGACCGTCCGGTCGAATTCGAATCGGTGGTCTCCCCCGGGATAAATGCCTTCCGAAGCTTTCGCGGAGGATGCCGCCAGCCTCACCTTCGCGTCATAGAGAGTATCGATCAGCATGACGAAGCGCCTGGCCTCATTACGTTGGGCGGCGGTCAGCGCCGGAATGTTTTCGACGAACACCGTGCGAAAATTCCGGGCGATGGCTAGATAATCGGCGGGCCCCAGTGCTGCCCCGCAAAGTTCGGCGAAACTGAAGCGGGCGCAGCCGTGTGCGGCCTGCGGCACCCGGAGCCTGCGCCCCAACAGGTCAAGCTCCATGGCCTCGCCCACTTCCGTGTCAGTCAGTTTCAGCCACAGTTCCTGCACTTTGGCATCGGCGGCGGGCCCCAGCGGCGTGATGAAAGTTTCATACGCTTTAACCCGGCCCAGCCGGTAATCGGTCCCGCCTTCAAGCGCCACCACATCAAGGCGTTCGCGCATCAGGCTGATGAACGGCGCAAACAATTGCCGGTTGAGTCCGTCCCGGTAAAGTTCTTCGGGCGCCAGATTAGATGTAGTCACGATGATCGTGCCATGGGTAAACAGTGCCGCGAACAGGCGGCCGACAATCATCGCATCTGCAATGTCGGTGATTTGCATCTCATCGAGACACAGCAGTTTCGCCCGCGCTGCAATCGCCACGGCAACCGGTGCGATCGCATCCTGCGCGGATTTGCGAGCGCGATGAAGCCGCCCGTGCACATCCTGCATGAAGCCCTGGAAATGCGCGCGCTGCTTTGCCTCCACCTTGACGCCCGCAAAAAACATATCCATCAGCATGGTCTTGCCGCGCCCCACGCCACCATGAAGGTAGATGCCCCGTGGCGCCGGTTTTTTGCGCAAGCGCGCCAGAAGACCCGTGCCTTCTGCCTCCATGTCGCCGGCAAGTATCGCCAGTCGAGTCATCACTGCCGCTTGGTCGGCGTCGGTCTCGATTTCACCTGCCGCCACCCTGGATTTGTAGAGACCGAGCAGGCTCATGGTTACCGGGGTACATTGTCGACGAGATAGCGCAGCAGCACCGCATAGGCCGCCAGCACCGACATGTAACTGAAGGCCGAGATCGTCACCTCGAGAGATGACATCGGCACCAGCCCGCCGTCAATCGTCCGTGGACGGAGGTTTACGGTGACCGCCAGTGCGCCAAAGATAATCAGCAGCACCTGGTTCATCTGCCAGCCCGCGGCCATGATCACCAAACCCATGGCAATCATCCCGAAGCGCGCCCATGACCCCATGATGCGGGCCAGCACCGAGCGCAGGATCACACCGCCATCGAGCGGTTCTACTGGAAGCAAGTTAAACAGGTTCAGGAACACCGACCAAATGCCAAAGAGTACTGGCAGTGCGGGATATTTCCAGCCAAACCACACGTGCATCGCCGCATACAGTGGGATAATCACACTTAGAGCTGGTCCCATCATGGCCGAGAACACACTTTGCGCTTGGGTTGAAAACGCCAGTCTTGGCATCGCAATGGCGCCAAGGAACGGCAGAAATACCAGCCTGCCCCAAGGCTGGCCGATCAACCGGAAAGCCAGCAAGTGGCCAAATTCATGCACCAGCAACGCCCCCACGACAAGAACGGCGCCTAACAAGCCAAAAGCATACGCGAATGTTATCAGCGTCAGGATGCCGGTCACCACCGCGACACCGGCCGAAATCAGGGTATCGGTCCGGTAGTCGGGAACCCCGGTTTCGGCGAGCCCCTTCAGGCGGTAGACGCTGCCCCACAAATCGGTCCGCGCCAAAAGTTGGGCAAGCAGCGGCCGCGAACCCCAGAAATAAGTGAGATCAAGCCTGGTGCCGGAACCTTCCGGGCTCAGCTCAGCCCGCATGCGCAACAACTGGTTATTTTCAGAATGGCCCTCAAGCCCCGCCCGGTGAATGTCGAGCAGCCGCGGCGCATCGCGCGTCTCCATGCGGAAATCGGCTTCCGATGAATGCGTGGCCCCCGTCGCCAGTGCCGTGATGAATTTGAGCCGGTAAGTCTGGCTCGCCGCATCGATCAGCGTGCAACTCACTTTGGTGCGTTGCCAGCGCTGGTTTTCGCCCTCGCGAAAATCCAGCAGCCGGAACACCGTTTCGAGCGGTGCCTTGACAAACACCGATGCCCGGGGCGTCACCCGCTGGCGGAATCCCAGTAACGCAATCAGCAGCAGAATGAACGGCAATTCCCGCCCCACATTCTGAAATATTTCCGGCATCCGTCCGCAGTCCCCGTCATCCCACGCCGGCATTCTAGCACGCAAGCCTATACAGAAGGCCAATGCGTTGAAGCCGGCACGGTTAAGGATCGATTAATGGCACATATGACAAGGTTCCACGCGCCTCACCGCATCGTCGGTATCGAGAACTGCGCACCCTCCTTGATACCGCTTGGCCAGCGCGAGGTCACCGTCTTGGTCTTGGTGTAGAACCTCACCGAGTCGGGCCCGTGCTGGTTCAAATCACCAAAGCCAGAGCGCTTCCAGCCGCCGAAGGTGTGATAGGCCAGCGGCACCGGAATCGGCACATTGATGCCCACCATGCCGATTTGGATCTTCGAGGCAAAGTCGCGCGCCGTGTCGCCGTCGCGGGTGTAGATCGCTACGCCATTGCCATATTCATGGTCGTTCACCAGCGCCACACCCTCGGCATAGGTCTTGGCGCGCACCACGCTCAGCACCGGCCCGAAAATCTCTTCCTTGTAGATGCGCATGTCCTTGGTGACATTGTCGAACAGCGAGCCGCCGAGGAAATAGCCGTTCTCATACCCTTGCATCTTGAAGCCGCGGCCATCCACCGCAAGGGTGGCGCCTTCCTTGACACCGATGTCGATATATCCCCTGACCCGCTCCA
>JANLWG010000158.1:0-12689 GCA_031364405.1 Hyphomicrobiales bacterium | reverse complement strand
TAGTGAGACGCCTTGAATCGCCCGCTCGGCCTCCAACGGTCCTGTACTGACAGACATAGGTTTTCCTACCGCCTTTGGAAACCTTGAGGCCAAATCCCGTCAGCTCGCTGTCCCAAACGAAGTAGTCGTCGGGTTTCGCGTTCGCTCCATCGATGACGGTCTTGGTAATTTTGGGGTTTGGCATTCGGACCTCAATTCGGTGCTTACTTTTTTGAAGAAAGTAAGCACATAGTAAGCACGGCGGAGAGAATTGCAAGGAATGTGTGTGCAAGCTAGTGCAAATACTACCGATAAAATAATGGTTTTTTGAGTTTTCGGGAAACTACGGGAACGCCAGAATATCCCTGTCCTTAGCCCTCCGAAGGCAGAGGTCACAGATTCGAATTCTGTCGGGTGCGCCAATTATTCCAAAGCTTGACCAATACTTGAACCAACTTACTCCCGCCGTGCGTCCGGGGTAGCTTAAGACGAACGTCCGCTTGAGGTTCCAGGTCATGGTTACGAGGCTCCATTTGCTCCGCACTTGGGCGAGGCCGTGCAATAGGAATTGGCGAAATCCGAACACGGATTTGATGAAGCGGAACAGCGGTTCCGGCGTCTGCTTGCGAAGCGCGCAAAGCTTTTCCCCTCCGGTGTCTTCAACCAGTGCGCCATGGCACGGCGGCGGCGGCAGAAACCCGGTTCCCCGGCCACTCATGCGAAATTTGCGGTCGAGACCTATGCGGCCACCTGGCGGACAAGCCCGGATATCCGGGCGAAGTTTTTCAGCTTTGAAAACTATGCGGCGTTCATGCGCGCCGAGAAACGCGGCGGAGCAAGGATTTATGGCCGTGAGTGATCCGGCAAAACAGAATGAACCTGAGCGGCTAGGCCAGAAGGAGAATATAGAATGCGGGAGGATACTTCCGAGTTGATGTTGATCTACTTGGGTTAAAGGCATATTAATGTGTCTTCGGACTTCGCAGCAGTGGTGGATTGTCGATGGACGTTGGTGCCTGGTTGAGAGACCTCGGACTCGTGGAATGCCTGGAGGCATTTGCCAAGAACGGCATTGATGCCGCAATGCTTCCAGAACTCAACAACGAGGACCTCAAGGACCTGGGGGTCACGCGACTGGCCGACCGCAAGCGGTTGCTCAAAGCCATCGAAGAGCTGTCGATGGTAAATGGCCCAGACAAGCGCGAACTGTCTTCTGCGGTGACGCCCGCCGGCGAGCACCGCCAGGTCACCGTGCTATTCGCCGACATTGCTGGCTTCACCCGGCTCACGAGCGTGCTGGGCGCAGAAGAGATTCACGCTGTGCTCAATCGCTACTTCGAAACGGTTGACGCCGTTGTCGAGAGCTACGGCGGCGTAGTCGACAAGCACATCGGTGACAGTGTCATGGCCGTATTCGGGGCACCAGTTGCCCACGACGATGATCCCATGCGTGCAGTGCGTGCAGCACTCAGCATTCACGAGCGGATGGCCACGCTCTCAAGAGGCGGTGGCCGCCTGCTTCAGGCTCATATCGGCATCGCCAATGGCCAAGTCGTCGCCAGCACTACTGGCAGCGAGAAACACCGCGAATACACCGTCACCGGCGAGTCGGTAAACCTGGCGGCGCGTCTGCAGGACAAGGCCCGAGCGGGAGAGACGCTAATCTCGGACGCCCTGCACCGTGCCATTGGCGACCGCGCGGACTGTGAATCTCTGGGCGAGATTGGCGTAAAGGGTATCGACGTGCCGGTTCATATGTGGCGAGTGAAAGGGCTGCGTGCGGGAGACGCACCTTCTGCGCACATGGCATTTGTTGGGCGGCGCACCGAGATGGCGCAATTTACCGGCATCGTTGAGATGTGCCGCGCAAGCGGCCGCGGCCAGGCAATCGCCGTGCGTGGTGAGGCCGGTATCGGCAAGTCGCGGCTGGTCGATGAGTTCACGAGAACTGCGACCGATAAGGGCTTCGTGACACACAAAGGGCTTGTGCTGGATTTCGGCGCGGGCGAAGGCCGCGACGCCATCCGGTCAGTGGTGGGCAGCCTGATCGGAATAACGCCTGGCGGCGACAAGGCGGCGCACCAGTTGGCAGCCGAGGCAGCGATCCTCCAAGGGCTACTAGTGCCGGAACAACGAATCTTTCTGGATGACCTCCTCAATCTCCCGCAGTCGCTTGAGGACCGTTCGATGTACGACGCGATGACCAACGCGGCGCGAAATGAAGGTAAACGAAAGTTGGTCTGCGACTTGCTGCGCCATGTGAGCGCACACCAGCCGATCGTCATCGTTATTGAAAACATTCATTGGGCCGATCCTTTGATATTAACGCATCTTTCCAAGATGGCGGCGACCGTCGCGGAGTGTCCCGTGCTGTTAATCATGACGTCTCGCGTTGAAGGTTATCCGCTGGACCAGGCGTGGCGCAGCGGTGCTGGCGGATGTCCCTTGATGACCCTCGATCTGGGTCCGTTACACAATGAGGACGCAGTATCGCTGGCGAGTACATTCTTCGGCACGACCGGCCAACTCGCTCTGCGCTGTGTGGAGCGTGCCGCGGGGAATCCACTGTTCCTTGAGCACCTGCTGCGAAATCTGGAGGAGTTGGGTGGCGAGGACGTTCCGGCGTCAATTCAAAGTCTGGTGCTGGCGCGGACTGATCGACTGTCTGCAGCCGACAAACAGGCATTGCAAGCCGCCTCGGTACTTGGCCAGCGTTTTTCGCTCGATGCCCTGCGCCATCTGACCAAGAGCACGCAATACACTTGCGCCGATTTGGTCCAGCGCCAACTCATCAGGCCGGAAGGGGATGACTACCTTTTCGCCCACGCGCTGGTACAAGAGAGTGTCTACAATTCCTTGCTGAGAACCCGGCGCACCGAACTGCACCGCGATGCTGCGGCCTGGTACAGTAAACGCGATCTTGTTCTGTGCGCAGAGCATCTTGATCGCGCCAGTGATCCAGCCGCCGCAGTGGCCTATCTCGACGCCGCCAAGGCGCAGACTGCCACGTATCACTTCGAAACCGCACTCAGACTGACTGATCGCGGCATAGAACTGGCCAACGACCCATCCACAAAATGCGAGATGATGTGCCTGCGCGGCGATTCGCTGCGGAACATTGGCGCCACCGGGGATTCGATTATCGCCTTTGAAATGGCACTCGAGTCTGCTGCAAATGACGTGCAGAGATGCCAGGCATGGATTGGCATGGCGGCGGGGATGCGCGTCGCTGACCGGCAGAAGGCCGCATTGGAGGCACTCGACCATGCGGAAGCAGCAGCAATCCGCCACGGTCTCGTGTCTGATCTTGTCCATATCCACTACCTTCGAGGCAATGTTTATTTTCCACTTGGCAACATAGAGGGCTGTCTGGCGGAACACGAGAAGGCGTTGAGCTTTGCCCGTGAAGTTGGTTCGACCGAGGGTGAAGCTTTGGCGCTAGGTGGCCTCGGTGACGCCTATTACCTTCGTGGCCAAATGCGTACGGCCTGCGAACAGTTCCGCGCCTGCGTCGCGGTCTGCCGGGAGCACGGATATGGCCGCATCGAAGTCGCTAACCGCCATATGGTCGGATGGACCCGATTTCATCTTTTGGAACATGCTGCGGCGCTCGAGGATGCATTGGAATCCACCAAGTTGGCGGCCGTTGTAAGCCATCGCCGGGCGCAGTTGCTGGGGCTTATGCTGGCGGCACTGGTTGAGTTCGAATTTGGGCATTTCGCCGAAGCCCAGGGCCACCTGAAACTTGGCCTCGACCTCGCCCGAACGATGAGCGCGAGCAACTTCGGGGCCCAGATACTCATGACGCTGGCAGCACTCAATTCCGCACAGGGAAGGATACTCGAAGCGCGCGACTTCGCAGAGCGTGCCGTTAAAGTGGTGCGTGAGGTAGGCATGACGTTTATCGGCCCGTCAGTGCTGGCGATCAAGGCGGCACTGACTGATGACCGGGACGAGCGCAGAAAGGCGCTGGAGGAAGCCGAATCCATTCTCAATTCGGGTTGCGTGGCCCACAATCAATTCTGGTTTGCAAGAATCGCAATCGACCATACCCTGGCGATTGGCGAATGGGACGAGGTTGAGCGCTATGCTGCCCGCCTCGAGGCCTACACACGCGAGCAACCTTTGCCTTGGTCCGACTTCCTGATTGCCCGCGGACGGGCTCTGGCGGCGTGGGGGCGGGGAACACGAAACGAAGAAGTGGTGGCCGAATTGAAACGCCTGCACGAACTCACGGTTCGACAAGGGTTGAAACCACTTGCTTTGGATCTCGAGCGCGCTTTGGCGGCGGCGTGAGGTGACCCTCTGGCAGTCGGAAAATGTTTGCCGCTATCGCCGCCATCACTGCGTTGATTACCTTGGCAACATGTCGAAGCAGGCCGTCAATTCCGCTCAGCGGGCTGGCTTGATGTTCTGATTGACGCGGAACAGGTTATTGGGGTCGTAGCGCTTCTTGATCTTGGCGAGGCGGGCGTAGTTCTTCCCATAGGTTGCCCGAATGCGATCTTCTCCTTCTTCCATCATGAAGTTTACATAAGCACCGCCTGCCGAATAAGCATGCAGCGCGCTCCAGTAGTCCTTCGCCCAGGCAGAGATTTTTTCCTTGTTCGCCGGGTCCGGATCGACGCCGACTATCACTTGGGCCCATACCGCGTCACGGTAACACCACGGCGTGGCGCTGTTCTTGACGCCGCTCGCTTTACCGTTGATCGGGTACAGATGCATCGTCGACTGCAGGCTCGGCAACGCCGCGCCGAATTTTACGTTCAGCGCGATCGCTTCATCGCTGAGTTCACGCACAAAATCAGCCTTCCAGTACCATTGCAGGCCAGGCGGATAGAGCCCATCGAACATGCTTTGGAGGGCCGGATGTGGAATCGGCGCGACCATATCAAGAGCCGGAGTCTTAAATCGCCGGATGGGCTTGAACACCTTCTCGGCATTCTTGGCGGGTCCGGTGTAGCACCACACGATGCCGCACATTTTCTTGTTGTGGAGGTGTTGTGGGAAGGGAGGCCCTGGCGGAACGGTCAGGAAGGCGAAGAACCCATTGATGGCGTTGGGCGCCTTGGTGATAAAATTGCGGTACCAGCGCATCACCTCCGCCGCTTCCTCCATGTGCCAGAGCATTGGTCCAGCGTAGTCCGTATGAATGGAATGCGCCTTGAAGAGAAACGACGTGACGACGCCGAAATTACCACCGCCGCCGCGTACCGCCCAGAAGAGATCAGGGTGTTCCCTGGCGCTCGCCGTGACGAATCGTCCGTCTGACAGCACCATGTCGACGGCAAGCAGATTGTCGATCGCGAGGCCGCACTGGCGGGTCAAATTACCAAGCCCGCCGCCAAGTGTGAGACCACCCACGCCGGTCGTCGAGATGATGCCCGTCGGAACGGCGAGACCAAATGCGTGCGTCGCATGGTCCACATCGCCCCACAGCGCGCCGCCACCGGCCAGCACTGTTCGCTTCTTCGGGTCCACACGGACGTACTTCATGAGCGAGAGATCAATGACCAGGCCACCATCGCACACGCCCAACCCGGCGGCGTTATGTCCGCCACCGCGGACGGACAAAAGCAGCTTGTGCCCACGGCCGAAATTCACCGCCGTGATGACATCCGCCGCGTCGAAGCAGCGCGCAATCATGCGTGGGCGCCGCTCAATCATGGCGTTGTAGACCTTACGGGCCGCGTCGTAACTTGGATCGCCAGGCTCGATGAGTTCTCCGCGCAAGTTGGCCTTGAATGTGGCAATCGCGGCTTCGGTCAACATGGGGGTTTCCTCCTGTCGCTCCTGAAAACAGCAGCTATTGTAAACCAGAATGCGGATCGCCGCACTCAATTTTTGGCGATCTCCAACAGTTCGCCGATTTCACCGTGCGGATGGGTTTCTGTGGCGCTCTACTTCGTCATTCGAGATAGGCCGTGGCACCAGTATCGAGATCATCGACCGCCCGACAGGTAGGGCGGTGGCCCCAATCGGTTGATCAGCTTCAGGGTTTTGGCAAGCAGGTTTTGCAAAAGAGGATTGAGCTGTCGATTGTACCACCAGGCAGCCATATGAAATTGCGGGCCGGGATGGACACTGTGATGGTGTTTTCCGCCTGCCCGCAAGATATGGCGCCAACCAATGGCGCCAACATGACGCCGAAGGATGTGATGCTTCGGACGGAGTGAATGTGGACTGAATGCCTTTAAACCGGCTGGCCGATATCCGCCAGCACTACAGTGAACCATGCCGTCTTCAAATCGAAATGCTTGCCGCCCCTGATGCGGTTGAACTCGATGGCGCGGAGTTCGAGGCCGCGTTCTTCGTCGTGGCCGATGACGCCGGATATGCCTTTTAATCCGCAATCGACCGCCACCTGCACCATGGCGCGAATCAACTCGCGGTCAGCTGCGTTGGCGGCGGCGGATCTGGCGAAGTAGCCGGATTTCTGCACCAGCGTTTTGTCGGCACCGATCTGCTTACCAAACTGTTTGCCGAACCAGTCGCCAACTTTCACCGTGTCGAGGCGCACGTGGCCAAAGGCGTCGCGTTCGGCTTTCTCGCCCGTGGCCTCGATCTCCTTGACGATCTCGCTGACACAAGCGCCTTCGCTGACGAAAATGCTGACGCTGTCCTTTTCGTCCATCACCTGCCTCAGGCGCTTGGCTTCGGCGGCAATGTCGATGGTCATTTCCGGCAAATAGATCGCATCGATATCTTTATGGCGGCGGCCCAGATTGAAGTGGGGCAGGAAGTCCAGCGCATTGAGCCGGTTGCGCCAGGCTCTTGCCGTGGCTGCCGTGAGCCAACCGCAGTTGCGCCCCATGACTTCATGGATAACTAACTGGCGCGATGACGTGCTCTGTTCGTTGACGACGTTCTCGAAGAAGATGGCACCCTGTTCAGCCGCGGTGAAGGCACCGAGCGTCTGGTGAATGGGGATCACATCATTGTCGATGGTCTTGGGCAGGCCGACAACCGTGAGGCCGTAATTATTTTTTGCGAGATAGGCTGCGAGATCGGCGGCGGTAGTATTGGTGTCGTCGCCGCCGATTGTATGCAGAATGGTGATTTTGTCCTTGACCAGTTGGTTGGCGGCAACAGCGAGCGGGTCCTCGCCAGCCTTGACCAGCCCTCGCTTCACGCAGTCAGCGACGTTAGTGAGTTTGACGCGGCTGTTGCCGAGCGGTGATCCACCGTGATCGTGCAGCACATGGGCCACGCGGCGCACTTCGGCGGTGACCGGTATCGATTTACCCTGCAGCAGGCCCTTGTAGCCGGCGAAATAGCCTATCATTTCAGCATCAGGCGCTACTTCGGTGTAACGTTCGATTAGACCACCAACGGCCGACGAGAGGCAGGGCGCCAGACCCCCGGCGGTGAGCATGGCGATTTTGTGTCTGGGCATGGCGGAATCCCTCGGTTCGGGCTTGTCGACGCAGCAGTAAGCAGTCAGGCGGCATTGTGCAAGATGTCCGATTTGGTATTGAAGTGGGGCCAGGCCTTCCTATCTCTTTGCAGTCAACCCAGAGGAGGATATGCACCATGACCGCAGCAGCGTCTGGTACCTTTAACGAGAGTTTCAATAAGGGAAGGCACGCCAGGGGCTGTGGCCGGATGGCGCGCACTCCGTGGTCGGTGTGGGAGGTCGGCGCCATGGTGGCGGGCTTTGTCATATTCTGGCCGCTGGGCCTACTGGCGCTATTCCTGAAGTGGAAGAACGGCGAAATGTGGCGCGGAGCCTCGGATGCCAAGGCACCGTGGAGCGGTTTCAAGAAGCCGGATTTCGACAGCTGGAAGTCCTATCGTCCAGCGGGATTTGCACAATCGGGCAATGCTGCCTTCGATGAGTACAAGCGGGCTCAGCTGCAGCGCCTGGAAGAGCAGCGCCGCAAGATTGAGGACGAACAGCGGGCATTCGGCGATTTCGTCGAGAAACTGCGCTTTGCCAAGGATCAGGATGAGTTCGACCGCTTCATGGCCGAACGCCGTGCGGCACAGGAGCCGCCGGCCGACCCGGCTATTTAATGCAATTGTCGGAGAGCCCGGCTTTGGCCGAGCTTTCCATTTTGGCAAACCGGTTTACGGCTGGTTGGGGCCGCGTCCGCGCGATGGCGGCAATGGCGGATCGTCACGCTCGGCGGCGTGCAAAGGTGGCGGGCGGCGTTCGGCGAATACCGGCGGACGCGGAGCGGTACGAATTGGAATTGGGCGGTTGGCGGATATATCGTCGAAGTTTTCGGAAGCTGGTGCCTGGGCAGAATGAGCGGCCATGCCAATCCCGGATTCGACTACCAAATCAGCCGGACCACCGATCAGCAGCAGGTGCTCGACGTTATCGCGGCGCACCAGCACCAGACGGCGGGTCTGATCGAGTTCCTGGTATTCGCTGATCCCAAGCCGCTGGCCACGCCGGCCGCGCACTCTCTGGCTGAAGGCCCGCCAGACCTTGAGTACAAGAATGAGCAGGGCCAGGATGGCAAGTGCTGCTATAATAACGTTGGTGTACTGGTTGATAATGTCCATCGATCGCTACCTCAAATGGCCGTTCGCACCACGGCATAGTGGGGCGAATCTAGCACAGTTTGCCACGCTGGGAAGCCAGTCTGCTGGATCCCGCGAATTTTGCGCCGTGGAGAAATCGCCTGTTCTCATTCCCGTGAGACTTACCCGGTAGCGATTGCCATTCAATCGTCCGGCGGCTTGGCAAGGGAAATGGCAGGGAAGCCCGCATGGGTGATTCCGTGCGGAGTCAAATCGCCTATACTGTCTTTGATTCGGCGGGTGGGCATTGCATGGGCGACAGGGGCGGGACGGTTGATGTGGCGCGACCGGCAGCAACCGGCGCTGGCCGCGGCAGACCGGTGGTGGCCCTGCTGTTGGCTCTGATCCTCGCCGGGGCGGTGGGTTCAGCCGCCTTCATGCTGCACGCCACAGCGCCGTGGTGGCTCTTGGGGCTGGGAACAGCTGCGGCATTTCTCGGACTTTTCATGTTGTTTGGCGCCGGCGCGGGGTTTGTTCATTTTGGCACCGTGCCGCGCCAGCGCGCTTTTCTTGATGGTCTGGCCGATGCACTCGGCGATCCATTGGTGGTTGCCGATGCCAAAGGCCGGATAATTTATGCCAACAGCCCGTTCATCAAGCTCGCCTCCGATGCGGGCGTTGGCCGTCTCGTCGGCATGGACACGTTGTACGCGGGCTATCCCGAATTCGCCGAGCCAATCTATCAACTGGCGCAAGCGGTACAAGATGGGCGGCGCGAGGACCGTGAGATTCGCGTGCCTGCGGGATCGTCCGCACCGGGAGCAAAGCCCGATCGCCCGGTGTGGCTGCGCATCAGGGCAGCGCCTGCCAGGCTCGAAGGCAATCGGGATTACCGTTTGTGGCTGATGCAGGATATCAGTGCTGATCGGGCGCGGCACGAGCAGGCTTTCGCCAGGCTGCAGTTTATCATTACCTATCTCGACCATGCGCCCGCCGGATTTTTTTCCACACTGCCCGATGGCCGTATCGACTATCTCAATGCAACGTTGGCGGATTGGCTTGGACTTGATCTCGCGCAATCGCAAAATGGCGGACTGACACTGGCCGAGATTGTTGGCGATGACGGGGCACGGTTGCTGGCTGGTGTTGAGCCCATAACTGGTGCTGTTTCCACCGAGAATTTCGATCTCGACCTGCGCGACAAAGCCGGCAAGGCGTTCGCCGTTCATATTATTCACCGCATAGATTTTGACGGGCAGGCAAAGCCGAGGCCGTCGCGCTCGCTTGTCGTGCCGCGCGGGATGGTGGCGCGCGGAGCAACCGACAGCGTGGCAGCCCTTCGTCTGGTACGGGTCATCAATGGAGTGCCGGTGGGCATTGCTGAAATCGATGCTGGCGGCGTTATCCGCCTGGCCAATGCGGCCTTCCTCAAAATCTCGCCGGAGATGCGGCGTGGCGCCAAGCTTTCTTCGGCAGTAACCGAGGCCGAACGGCCGGCACTGGCCGCAGCTTTGGCCAAGGCGATGGCGGGCGAAGCCGACTTGACCGATGTCGGTGTGACGATCTCTGGGGTGAACCCGCGCGCTGTATTGTTCAGTTTCACCAGGCTGGCGCTGGGCGATGAAACCGCCATGGTGTTCGCCGTCGACAGAACCGAGAGCCGGGCGCTGGAAGTGCAGCTCGCGCAGGCGCAGAAAATGCAGGCGGTGGGCCAGCTCGCTTCTGGCATCGCCCACGACTTCAACAATGTGCTCACCCCCATCATCGGCTTTGCTGATTTGCTGCTGGCCAAGATGCAGCCCACCAATCCGTCGTTTGCCGATGTCATGAGCATCAAGCAGAATGCCAATCGCGCCGCCAATCTGGTGCGCCAGCTGCTCGCATTCTCAAGGCGCCAGACCCTGCAGCCCAAAGTTCATTCGCTGACCGAGGCGATGTCGGACCTGGGCAATCTGCTGAGCCGGGTGCTGGGTGAAAAAGTCGAACTCAAGATCAGCCATGGCCGCGACCTGGGGCTGGTGCTCGTCGATATCAACCAGTTCGAACAGGTCATTCTCAACCTGGCGATCAATGCGCGCGATGCCATGCCCAATGGCGGCACTCTCAGCGTGCGCACCTTCAATGTTTCAGAGGAGGAATCGCGTGCCATCAAGGTGGACCTGATGCCGCCCGCGGAATATGTGGCGTGCGAAGTTGAGGACACGGGTTCAGGCATAGCGCCCGAAATACTGAATAAAATTTGGGAACCGTTCTTCTCTACAAAGGAAGTGGGCAAGGGCACGGGGCTGGGCCTTTCCTCGGTCTATGGCATCGTCAAGCAAACCGGAGGCTTTATCTTTTGTGATTCGACCGTGGGCAAGGGCACCACATTCCGCATCTACCTGCCGCGCCATATCCCGGCGGCAGTCAGCCATGTTGAGGCAGCACCGGCCGCCGAAGCCAAGCCCAAGCGCGCCGACTATACCGGCAAGGGCCGTATCCTGGTGGTCGAGGACGAAGACGCGGTGCGCGCCTTCGCGGTGCGTGCACTCACGTCTCGCGGTTACACGGTGATCGAAGCCGATTCCGGTGAAAGTGCTCTCGCCGTCTACGCCAAGGACGACAAGGGCTTCGAGCTCATCCTCTCCGACGTCGTCATGCCCGAAATGGACGGGCCCGCACTGCTGCGCGAACTGCGCCAGCGCGGCATCATGACCAAGTTCATCTTCGTCTCGGGCTATCCCGGCGAAGAGTTCGAAAAAGATTTGGAAGGCCACACGGATTACGCGTTCCTGCCAAAACCGTTCTCGCTGAAGCAACTGGTGGAGAAGGTGAAGGAAGTGATGGAGGGGTGAGAAACGACGGAGCAAAGCTCCGGCAAATCAGTCCAGTGGACTGATTTGAGTTTCGAACGCCGCGACCCCGGACTTGATCCGGGGGAGGGGCCGGAGGAGGGGGTGGGCAAGTGGTGCGGCAATTTAATTGAATGCAGTGTCACCGAAATCCGGCGACCCCCACATCATCGTGACTGAAGCTTCCAGCCTCCTGCAACGCAATTACCGCTGGCAGAAGGCGCCGCCGCTCGACTACGTTCCCGGCTTACGGTAGGTGACTGCCTGCGCACGTTTAAGGGCGTCCAAGGTTTCCTCGACTGTGAGCAGCGGCGTTGTCTCGAATTTCGATAACGCGCCACCACCGCCGATCGCGATAGCGACGGCGGCCATCGAGACATTGTCGGGTGCTTCCCAAAGAGTGTAGCCGTCGTGCGCGCCGAACGCGTACCAGAAGCCGTGCAGCTTCCCGCCGGCTGACTCGATGTACTTGCGTGCAGCTTCGCGGCGGTCTTCCGGGTTCTTGATCAATCGAGCCCAAGTTTCCGGCGTATAGCTGAAGCGTGTCAAATAGAAACCCATGGTTAAACTCCTCCCCTCGTTACCTGAACGTCCACCCTATATCGGTTGGCGGACTTTTGGAAAGCGCCGTAACAGCCCTTTTCCGGAATTACAGTGACGAACCACGGTGATATGCCGGACGGCGCCCGCGAGCGGCATGTGATGTGCCGGGTGAAGCCAAACTTACCGCCGTGCCCCGTTTCGACTCAAATTGATTCGTTTTTGAGGGGTTTGGTTAGCGTTCGTTAACCATTTGTTATGGTTTGGGTAAGAAATATGGGGTGTGGCAAATCAATTTTCCGGGCGCCAAAAATGACAATCAATCTTACCGTACCCAATCTGCAGGATCTAAAACCCCGCATCACCGTTTTTGGTGTTGGCGGGGCGGGTGGCAATGCCGTCAACAATATGATCGAGAGCGGGCTCCAGGGAGTTGAGTTCGTCGTCGCCAATACCGACGCCCAGGCGCTGATGCAGAACGCCGCACAGCGCCGGGTCCAGATGGGCACGGCACTGACACAAGGCCTGGGTGCCGGCTCCCAGCCGCAAATAGGTGCCGCCGCAGCCGAGGAAGCGCTTCCCGAAATCCTCGATCATCTGGCTGGTGCGCACATGGCCTTCATCACTGCTGGCATGGGTGGCGGCACCGGCACTGGCGCAGCACCCGTCATCGCGCGGGCCGCCAAGGAGCAGGGCATTCTCACCGTGGGCGTGGTCACCAAGCCATTTCATTTCGAAGGTGCGCGGCGCATGCTGACCGCCGATCGCGGTATCGAACTTCTGGCCAAGCATGTTGATACGCTGATCGTCATTCCCAACCAGAACCTGTTCCGTGTCGCCAATGAGAAAACCACATTTGCCGCGGCC
>JANLWG010000113.1:0-2492 GCA_031364405.1 Hyphomicrobiales bacterium | reverse complement strand
GGTGGCGTTCCACTGATCCGGTAAGCCACCTGCTCGCGCGGGCCCTCAAACGCACCCGGCGAGCGCAACACCATGCGCAGCACATTGCCCGGCGGTTCCAGATAATAAGCCGCCAGCCAGTCGACGAATTTCCTGTGCGTTTCGGTCATCGCCGGCATGTCGAAGCGCTCCGCCACATCGCGAAGTTTCTTGCCCTCGGGCGCTGCGTCTCTGAGAGCCCAAACGACGCCAATCGCCGCGCGCGGCCCCAGCGGCACCAGCACATAATCGCCAGCCCTCAGCATCATGTTTTCAGGGATGCGGTAGGAATAAGGCCCCTCCAGCGCCAGCGGCAGCAGCACATCGGCAACGCTTTGGGATTCGGCTATCATGCACCTTGCAATAGTCTTGGACCTTGCCGTCTTCCAGTCCTATATCGGCCCCCGCCATGAAGCACGATGTCATCGCCGCCAGCACGCCCTACGTGCGCGAAATTGTCTGTTGGGAACCGGCAGGCCTCGCCCGGCGCCTGCGCGGCGAGGCCAATCTGACATTGCTTGAAAGCGTGCAGCGCCTCGAACATCTGGGCCGCTATTCCTTTCTCGCCTGCAATCCTTCGGCAACCCTCACCGCCCACGGTGGTAAGGCTTTCCTCGACGGCGTGGCGCAAGGCGAAGCCCCGCTGAAACTGCTCGACCGCCTGTTGGCCGAACGCGCCCAGGCCCATGTACCCGGCCTGCCGCCGTTCCAGGGCGGGTTTGCCGGTTTCATCTCCTATGAGTTCGGCCGCAGCCTTGAGCCCCGCACCAAACTGCCGGATTTTGCACCCCTGTGTCCCGGCATGATGCTGCATCTCTATGATACCGTCATCGCCTTCGATCACATGCAGGAACGCGCCTGGATCATCGCGCCCGATGCCGGCGCCGCCGATCATCTTGAGCGGCTTCTCAAACGCAACCCCGCCAGCACCGGCTCCCACGCCATCACCGGCTGGTCTTCGAACTTCACCCGCGAAGAATATGAGAAGGCCGTCGCCCGTGCCATCGACTATATTCTCGCCGGCGATATTTTTCAGGCCAACATCACCCAATGTTTCTCGGCTGCAATTCCGGCAGGCTTCGATGCCTTCGTATTCTACCAGCGCCTGCGCCAGATGAACGCCGCACCCTTTGCCGCCTTCCTCGATTATGGCCAGATACAAATCGCCTCAAGCTCGCCCGAGCGCCTGTTGAGTTTCGATGGCAAGACCGTCGAAGCCCGTCCCATCAAGGGTACCCGCCGCCGCGATGCCGACCCCGCGCGTGATGCGGCCTTGATCGCCGAACTCGCCTCAAGCCGCAAGGACCGCGCCGAGAACGTGATGATCGTCGATCTCCTGCGCAATGATTTGAGCCGTATCGCTACACCGGGCAGCGTGCGCGTGCCGGTGCTGTGCGGCCTCGAAACCTATGCCTCGGTGCATCATCTCACCTCCGTCATCACCGCTGAATTGCGCGAGGGAAAAACCGTTGGCGATCTCATCGCCGCCACATTCCCTGGCGGTTCGATCACCGGCGCTCCAAAAATCCGTGCCATGGAGGTGATCACCGAAATCGAAAACATTCCGCGCGGCGTCTATTGCGGCGCCATCGGTTACCTGGGTTTCAATGGCCATGCCGATCTCAACATCGCCATCCGCACCGCCATGTTTACGGGCGGCGTAGCCCGCGTGCAGGGCGGCGGCGGCATCACAGCGCGCTCCAATCCGGTGGCCGAATATGAAGAAAGCCTAACCAAGATCAGACGCATCATGGAGGCATTTGCACCATGATACTGATCGTCGACAATTACGACAGCTTCGTCCACAATATCGCGCGATATTTCGAGGAGCTGGGTGAACACCCCCATGTCGTCCGCAACGACGAAGTGACGAGCCACGACTTCAAAGCCAAGGCCATTGTCATTTCCCCCGGCCCCTGTACGCCTAACGAAGCCGGGCAATCCACCGGCATCGTCCGCGAATATTCCGGCAAGCTGCCGATCCTCGGCATCTGCCTCGGCCATCAGGTCATTGGCGAAGTTTTCGGTGGTACCGTCAAACGCGCCCGCCACCCCATGCATGGCGACAGTTCCGAGATCAACCACGACGGCACCGGATTGTTTGCTGGCTTGCCTGATCGCTTCAGCGCCGGACGCTATCACTCCCTCATCGTCACTCTTGACTCCACTGAGACGCCGCTGAACATAACCGCCCGCAGCGACGATGGCGAAATCATGGGGCTCAAACACCGCGATCATCCCACTTACGGCGTGCAGTTTCATCCCGAGTCGATCCTGACCGAACACGGCTACCATATGCTCCGCAATTTTCTGGATCAGTGCTGATGATCGCAGGCAACTTGCCTCTCAAGCCCACCGATCGCGGATTTCTTTTGGGCGACGGAATTTTTGAAACACTGCTGGTGGGCAATCGCACCGCCTTGTGGCGCGAACCCCATCTCGCCCGCATGGAAAATTCCGCCCGCGAACTTGGT
>JANLWG010000088.1:0-18450 GCA_031364405.1 Hyphomicrobiales bacterium | reverse complement strand
TTGTGATGGGCATGAATTGGCGTCTAGATAGCGCAAACAGTATGCGAAAGTCCAACCCATGAGTCCTGTCGTGCAAGCAGCCCAGCTATTCGATCTTACCGGCGAAGTGGCCTTCGTCACCGGGGCATCCTCGGGGCTGGGCGCGCGCTTTGCCGAAGTGCTCGCCGCCCATGGCGCCAAAGTGGTGCTGGCGGCACGCCGGCTTGAGCGGATTAAGACGTTGGCGGCGCGGCTGGAAAACGCCAAAGCTGTTGCTTTCGATGTGACGAAGCCGGAAAACTACGCCGCTGTTTTCGATGCGGCGGAGCAGGATTTTGGCCCGGTTACCCTGCTGGTCAACAATGCCGGAGTGGCGAGCGGCGGGCGCTTTACCGATACCAGTGCTGAAGAATGGCGGCGGGTCCAGGATACTAATGTCGATGCCGTTTGGCATCTTTCGCAGTTTTTCGCCAAGCGGCTGATCGCCGCCAAGCGGGGCGGCAACATCATCAATCTGGCCTCGGTTGCAGGTTTCCGGGTGAGCGAAACACCGGCCAGTTACGCAGTGAGCAAGGCGGCGGCGGTGCAAATCACCAGAGCGCTGGCACTGGAACTGGCGCGCCATGATATTCGCGTCAATGCCATTGCACCTGGTTTTATAACGAGCGAAATGACGGCGGATTTTCTCGCCGGCGACAAGGGGCAAGCAATGATCAGGCGCAATCCGCAACGCCGGGTGGGTGAGGCTTCTGATCTCGATGGTGCCGTGCTGCTGCTGGCATCCAAACGCGCATCCGGATTCATGACCGGCTCGATCATCACCGTCGATGGCGGGCATTTATTAACTTGAGGATTCCCCATGGACTTTTCACTTTCTCCTGAAATCGACGGGTTGCGCCTGCGGGTGCGTGAATTTGTTGCGGCGGAAGTTCTGCCGCTTGAACCGGACCCTGCCTCTTACGACGAGTATGAGAATATCCGGCTTGACCTGCTGGATACGATCCGCCTGAAGGCCAAGGCAGCGGGGCTGTGGGCGCCGCAGATGCCCAAGCCGCGCGGCGGGTTGGGCTTGCCGGTTGTCGGCTGGGCGGTATTTTACGAGGAGGCCAACCGCTCGATTTTCGGTCCGCTTGCGTTTAATTGTTCAGCTCCCGATGACGGCAACATGTCTGTGCTCAACAAGGCGCTGAAGACCGAAGCCGAGAAAGATCGTTGGCTGCAACCGATCATCGACGGGAAAGTCCGTTCGGCATTCGTGATGACCGAGCCTCATCCGGGTTCCGGTTCCGATCCCGGCGGCATGATGCTGACCAAGGCCGAAAAACGCGGGGGAAAATACGTCGTACACGGACGAAAATGGTTCATCTCGGGCGCCGCCGCCGCTTCACACTTCATTCTGATGGCACGCACCTCGGATGATCCCCGGCGCGGGCTGTCGGCATTTCTCTATCACAAGGACCAGCCGGGCTGGCGCATCGTCAGGCGCATTCCGATCATGGGGCCGGAGGAGATCGGCGGCGCCTGCGAGCTGGAATTCGACGGGCTGGAAATTCCGGAGGAAAACCTGCTGATGGATGAAGGCGACGGCCTGCGCATTACCCAGATGCGGCTGGGCCCCGCCCGTCTTACTCACTGTATGCGCTGGCTGGGCCTCGCCAAGCGCTGTCTCGAAATCGCGCGGGCCTACGTGAAAGAGCGCAAGGCCTTTGGTTCAACGCTGGCCGAACGCGAGAGCGTCCAGATCATGCTGGGCGAGGTTGCCGCCGAAATCGCCAAGGGGCGGCTGCTCACCATGCATGCGGCGTGGAAACTTGATTCGGGCGACAGGGCGCAGAAGGAAGTCTCGATGGCGAAAATCCACGTGGCCGAAACGCTGCACCGCGCCGCCGATGTGGGCATTCAACTGTGCGGCGCCAGGGGCTATTCGAAGGACACGGTGCTTAGCTGGATCTACCGCTACGCCCGCTGCGCCAAACTGGTCGACGGCGCATCGGAAGTCCACAAAATGGTGCTGGCGCGCAGTCTGGCCAAGGACGGTGATGAGTTTTGGCGGTGGGGTTAGAATGCGATTTTCCACACCAGTCCCAGCGCGCCGCACAGGATCAGAGTTTTCGGGATTCCGAGATGGAAACGCAACAGGGCCAACGCCGCGATAAGGCTCAATAGGAGTGCCGGCATATCAATCGTTGGCCATTCCGGCAGCCAGGGTTTGAACCAGCCGTCGAGGCGTTCCACCTTGGCGAAGAGAACATGCAATCCGAACCATAGCGAGAGATTGAGGATGACGCCGACGACGGCGGCGGTGATGGCGGCAAGTGCGCCGGAGAGGCGGGGGTGTCTGCCGATGTGCTCGATATAGGGAGCGCCGGCGAAGATCCACAGGAAGCAGGGCGCGAAGGTCATCCACAAGGTGACGATGGCGCCGGCGATGCCGCCCCAGATGCCGCCCATTTGTCGAAGTGCCGCGAGATAGCCGACGAACTGGGTGACGAGGATGAGCGGTCCCGGTGTGGTTTCAGCGAGTGCGAGGCCGTCGATCATTTCTTTTGGCGCGAGCCAGCCCTTCTGCTCGACGGCGGCCTGGGCCATGTAGGAGAGTACGGCATAGGCGCCGCCGAAGGTGACAACGGCAAGCTTGGAAAAGAATACGCCGATTTCGGTCAGCACGTGGTGGGGGCCGAGCCCGAGCGCCAGCAGGGCCAGTGGCACGAGCCAGATGGCGGACCAAAGTGTGACCGTCTTGCCGAGTTTAGCCAGTGATGGAAAAGCCGCGTGTGAGGCTTCGGCATTGCCACCACGGCGCAGGAAACCGAAGATTGCCGCCGCCAGAATGATCAGCGGGAACGGCAGACCGAAGGCGAAGAGCGCGAGGAAGGCCAGAGCGGCGATCAGCCAATCGGCGTTCGATTTCAGGGCGCGTCTGGCCACCCGCAACAGGGCTTCGATGACGATGGCCAGCACCGCAGCCTTGACGCCGTAGAAGATGGCGGCGATCCATGGCAGGTTGCCGAAGCTGCCATAGAGCAGCGACAACACCAGCACCACCAGTGCGCCCGGCAACACAAAGAGCAACCCCGCCACGAGGCCACCCCTGGTGCCATGGAGTTTCCAGCCGGCATAGGTGGCGAGCTGCATGGCCTCGGGGCCGGGCAGCAGCATGCAGAAATTCAGCGCCGCGAGATATTCCTTCTCGCTGAGCCAGGACCGCTGCTCGACGATCTCGCGGTGCATCAAGGCAATCTGACCGGCGGGGCCACCAAAAGACAGGCAGCCGATGCGCGTCCATACTTTGAGCGCATCGGCAAATGAAACATTCACGGCTACACCTTGTTGGTGGGCCAGTTGTGGGTTTCATCGGTGGCATCGCGGCACCAGCGGTAAAAGGCGTCGTAAAGCAGCATGCCGGCGTCCAATTGTTTCAAGTCATCGGTGAACATGCGCGACAGGCCGAGCGAGGCCGCGAGCAGGCCCGGCGCTTCCGGTGCAAGATCGAGCCTGGCGGTATCGGCACCGCGCACGATGGCGGCGAGGCGCAGGAGAGCCTCGGTCGACAAGCCCAGTTCGGCGATCATCACATCGAAGGTGCAGGTGTCGCCACGGTGGCTCCAGAAGGTATCCTCGATGTCGAAGGCGGTGGCATTGAAGCGGTCGGCGACCATGGCGGCTTCGGAGGGCGCGACAAAGAGAAATACCGCGGAAGGATCAACGAAGCGGCGAATGAGCCAGGGGCAGGCGATGCGGTCGATCTTGGGCCTTGCTCTGGTGACCCAGACCGTGCGGCCCTGGTCATCGCGTGGCGGCAGCTTGGCCACCGGTACAAGGGGCAACCGGGCGGCTTTCCAGCCCTCGAAGCCATCTTCGAGGGAAAGCGCATCAGCGCCTGCGTGGCGCAGCCAGGCGGCGGCGCCATGGCTTAGTTTTGCACCATGATGGCAGACCGCCACCACGGTGCGACCAGCAAATTCCGCAGCCCAACCGGCCACATCTTTGTGATTGCGCCGCAGCGAGGCTGGAAGGAGCAAGGGATCGGCGTCGAAGTCCTCCCCGGTGCGGACATCAATGATAGCCGGTGCCGCGGGAGTGCCGATGAGACGGTTGAGCTTGTCGGGGGAAATCGTATTCGGTGCAGACATGTGCGCCCTCGTTCTGGTTTGAATGGGACGCGATGCTTCAGCCTGTCGCCTGGAGGGGAGATCGCCTTCCCCTGGCCATATAAATAGCAGCGGACGCAGAGCTGTCAAGCATTGCTGAAGGTATGGTATTTTCCAATCCGATGCTACAAGCCACCCATGCACAGCCTTGATGACAAGTACGACCTTACGAAATCGCCGGTGTTTCTAACCGGCCCGCAGGCGATTGTGCGTTTGACGCTCATGCAATCGGAAATGGACCGCAAGGCCGGACTCAATACGGCGGGCTATGTGACCGGCTATCGCGGTTCTCCGGTAGGCACCGTCGACAATCATTTTGTAAGTGCGCGCGCGCTGCTGGATTTGCGCAACATCAAGTTTCAGGCGGGACTTAACGAAGACCTCGCGGCGACGGCGCTGTGGGGCAGCCAGCAGGCGGAAATGCGCGGCGAAGGCCGCTTCGATGGGGTTTTCGGCATCTGGTATGGCAAGGGCCCAGGGGTGGATCGTTCGGGCGATATTTTCCGCCATGCCAATATGGCGGGCTCGTCGAAATTTGGTGGCGTTATCGCCATTGCGGGTGATGATCATTCGGGCGAATCCTCAACCGTGGTGCATGCCAGCGATGTGGCGCTGAGTGATGCAATGATCCCGGTGCTGAGCCCGGCCGGCGTGCAGGAGATCATTGACTTCGGATTGCTCGGCTTTGCCTTGTCGCGCTATGCGGGCGTGTGGGTTGGCCTCAAGGCCATGCATGATACGGTCGAGTCGTCCTCTGTCGTCGAGGCGGGTGCGGGGCGCATCGTGCCGGTGATACCCGGAGATCACAAGCTGCCTGAGGGTGGCCTCAATATCAGGCCGAGCGATGACCGGGTGCCGCAGGAAGAGCGGCTCCATATGGCGAAGATTCCGGCGGTTCTGGCGTTCACCCGGGTCAATGCCATCAATGCGGTTGTGCTCAAGGGCGGCAAGGCCGCGAAGATCGGTATCGTGGCGGCGGGCAAGAGTTATCTCGATGTACGCCAGGCGCTCGATGATCTCGGCATCGATGAAGTGCAGGCGGCGCGGGTGGGCGTGCGGCTGCTCAAGATCGGCATGGTGTGGCCATTGGAACCAGCGATCGTCAAGGCATTTGCCAAGGGCCTCGATGTGATCATGGTGGTTGAGGAAAAGCGCTCGCTGATCGAGGCGCAGCTGCGCGATATTCTCTATGGCGAAAAGCAGCGCCCGGCGGTGATCGGCAAACAGGATGAAAAGGGCGCCATGCTGTTTCCGCCCCATGGCGTGCTGGAACCCAATCAGATCGCCATGGCTCTGGCTTCCCGGATCAAGGATCGCGCAGTGGCAGCGTGTGCCGCTGATTTGCAGGCAACGAGTGCGGTGGCCCGAAATCAGGTGGACCTCGTTGAGCGGGCACCTTACTTTTGTGCCGGCTGTCCGCATAACTCATCGACGGTATTGCCCGAGGCGGCGCGCGGGTATGCCGGTATCGGCTGCCATTGGCTGGCGCAATTCGTGCCGGGCCGCAAGACCGAAGGGGCAACCCAGATGGGCGGCGAGGGTGCCAACTGGATCGGCGAAGCGCCGTTCTCCAAGCGCCGGCATATTTTCCAGAATATCGGCGATGGCACCTACAATCACTCAGGCCTGATGGCCATTCGCCATGCCGCCAACTCGGGCGTCAACATCACTTACAAAATCCTGTTCAACGATGCGGTGGCAATGACCGGCGGCCAGCGCAATGACGGCGGCCTCGACGTGCCGCAGATTGCCAATCAGGTGCGCTCGTTCGGCATCGAACGCATAGCCGTTGTCTCCGACGAGCCGGATAAGTATCCTTCCAATGCCGGTTTTCCGGCGTTTGTCAGCTTTCACCATCGCGATGATTTGCAGGCGGTGCAGACCGATATGATGAACGTGAAGGGTGCCAGTGTCATCATTTACGATCAGACCTGTGCGGCGGAAAAACGCCGCCGCCGCAAGAAGGGCGAGTTCCCCGATCCAAACCGGCGCGTCGTCATCAATGAACTGGTGTGCGAAGGTTGCGGTGATTGCGGTGTGCAATCAAACTGCGTCGCGATAGCACCCATCGAAACCGAATTTGGCCGCAAGCGCCAGATCGACCAATCGGTGTGCAACAAGGATTTCTCCTGCCTCAAGGGTTTTTGCCCGAGTTTTGTGACGGTGGAGGGTGGCGAACTGATCAAGGGCATGGTGGCGCAACCAGTCGATATCGACAAGATCCCGTTTCCGGTTCTGCCTGAACCTGCGATGCCAGCGCTGGATAGGCCGTGGAGCATTCTGGTCACCGGCATCGGCGGCACCGGCGTTGTTACCATCGGTCATATTCTCGGCATGGCGGCCCATATCGAGGGCAAGGGTGCGGCACTGATCGACATGGTGGGTATCTCGCAGAAAAATGGAGCTGTGGTCACTCATCTCAAAATTGCCCGGGACCCTGCGGATATTTCCGCCGTGCGGGTGGCGAGAGGCGCTGCTGATCTCATCCTCGGCTGCGATCTCGTGACATCAGCCTCCGAGCGCATACTCGGCGGGGCCTCACGCCAGCGCACGGCGGCGGTGGTCAATTCTCACGAAACGATGCCCGCCGACTTTACCCATAACGCCAATTTCAAAATGCCGGCCGGTGAGATGACGCAGCGTATCGCCGCGGCGGTGCAGAAGGACCGGATGTTTGCGGTTGATGCCACGGAAATCGCCACGGCGTTGCTGGGTGATTCGATTGCCGCCAATCTGTTCACCCTGGGCTTTGCCTGGCAGCACGGGCTTGTGCCCATCGGTGCTGCGGCGATTGAAGAAGCCGTGCGGCTCAACGGCGTGTCGGTGAAGATGAATCTCGCGGCATTCATGTGGGGCCGCCGCGCCGCCGTCGAGGAAGCTGCGGTGCGCGCGGTCATCGGCCAGCGCAAAGAAGACGAGCCGATAAAGCAAACGCTTGAACAACTGGTGGCGCGGCGCGTGGCCTTTCTCACCGATTACCAGAATGCCGGCTACGCCCGGAGTTATCGCGATTTTGTCGAAACCGTGCGGCAGGCTGAAGCGGCACGGGTGGGCAACAAGACAGATCTTGCTGAATCGGTAGCGCGCAACCTGTTCAAGC
Source organism: Hyphomicrobiales bacterium (assembly GCA_031364405.1). Lineage (GTDB taxonomy): Bacteria > Pseudomonadota > Alphaproteobacteria > Rhizobiales > Aestuariivirgaceae > Aestuariivirga. The sequence goes on along the minus strand of JANLWG010000088.1, from coordinate 11,220 downwards.
TCATGGCTTACAAGGATGAGTATGAAGTGGCGCGGCTCTACAGCGATGGCAGCTTCGCCAAATCATTGGCGCGGCAGTTCAAAGGCGATATCAAACTAACGTTCCATTTGGCGCCGCCCATTCTTGGCCGCCGCGATGGCTTCACCGGGAAACCGGTCAAGTCAAAATTTGGTGCGTGGATGTTGCCGGTGTTTCGCGTGCTGGCCACCCTCAAGGGATTGCGGGGAACGGCGTTCGATGTATTTGGTTACTCGGGAGAGCGCCGCCGCGAGCGGGCGTTGATCGGGACTTATAGGTCGCGGGTGTCGGCTTTGCTTGAGGGGCTCTCGGCAACCAATTATCCGATCGCCATCGACATTGCTGCTGTGCCCGAAATGATCCGTGGTTATGGCCATGTCAAGGACCTCAGCATGATGCAGGCGGCTGAACGTGAAACAGCCTTGCTTGAACAATTTTCAGGAAGGCCAAGCAAAGTCAGACGCGCCGCCGCCGAGTGATCAACCGGTCTTTGCAAGCCGGGCGATTACGTTGGCGGCAAGGCGCGCCGCGGTGAAAGCGGCGGTGCCATTCAGATCGCGCTTCGAGACGAACTCGACCATGGCGAAACCGGCGATGCGGGCCTTCTGGGCGACACCATCAATCAAGCCCAGCACCTGCGTATAGGTGAGGCCGCCGGGCGAGGGGTAGGCGACGGCGGGCATTTGCGACACATCGATCGCATCGCAGTCGAGTGAAATGACGCAATCTGAATCCTCGGGGATATACTGCAGGACAGCCTCGATACCCCGGCTATGAATATCGCGCGCGGAGACGATGCGGGCTCCCCAGTTGAGGGCGTCCTGCACTTCCTGCTCGCGCGCGCTGCCGAGCCCACGGGCTCCGGCCTGCACGATGCGCCAGACATGGGGCTGCTCGGAAGCCCTCCTCATGGTGCTGGAGAATCCCATGGTCTCGCCGACGCGCTCGTTACGCCAATCGATATGAGCATCGATCTGCAGAACAGTGATGGGCGGGCTTCCGGCAAAAGCCATGATGAAGGGAATCGGAGTTGAATCATCACCGCCAAACATGATGGGCACCGCATCTGCATCAAGTATGCGGTGGGTTACAGTCTCGATGAGCTTGCGGTTGTGTTTGCCGTCCCGTGGCCTGGTGAGGAGATTGCCGAGATCGGCGACACGCTGGCCCTGACCGAGGAGTTGGCCGCCCACATCGAAATCCCAGTTCTCGAGCCAGTCCGCATCCGCGGCCAGGGCGGTGCGGAAAGCATTGGGTGCGGTTGCATGAACCCGGTTGTCGATGGCCTTGTAGGGTGTGCCGTGACAGGCGCCGAAAATGGCGGCATTGAATCCTGCTGGCGACCTGGCCCTGATCGCCCCCATGAAAATGGGCCTTGCTGGTTTTCTGGCCACGGCCACTCAGGCCGCGCTGGCAGCGGTGTTTGGATGGCCGTGGAAACGGGATATGCGCCAGGCCGGCAGGATGAAACGCGCTGTCGATCCGACACCATACTCGCTTTCCATGGTAACATTTCCACCGTGGAGAAGGGCGATTTTCCGGGCAATGGAAAGGCCAAGCCCCATGCCGCCAAAGCGCCGCGATGTGCCCTCCTCTGCCTGTGTGAAGGGTTCGAAAATCCGCTTTAGGTCTTCCTGATGAATCCCCGCGCCGTCATCGCGCACGGCAATCGCCAGCCCGCCGCTTTCGGTTCGCTCGAAGCTTACTTGAACAAGCCCACCGGGCGGTGAAAACTTGACTGCATTGGTGATCAAATTGATCAGCACTTGCTTGATGCGGGTGATGTCGCCCTTGAGTTCGATACCTTCGACAATGCGGGCGATGATCGTAACATCGGCTTTCTCAGCCGCATCGCGGCACATCTTTGCGGCGACTTCGACCATTTCGCCAGCATCGGCTGCCTGTTCAACCAGTTGCATCGTACCTCTTTCGATGCGGGTTGCATCGAGTATATCGTTGATCATCACTTGCAGGTGGCGGCTGCTCTCGATGATGATGTTGAGATGGTCGGCACGCTTTGTGCTGGAAAGATCTTCCGATTGGTTTGATGCCAGTAATTCCGCGAAGCCGACAATGGCATTGAGCGGCGTACGCAATTCATGGCTCAATACCGCAAGAAATTGTGATTTGGTGGCATTGGATTTTTCGGCCGCTTCCTTGGCTTCGATCAATTGAGTTTCGGTTTGATGGTCACCGGTGATGTTGTGGGCGGCACCCCGGTAACCGGCAAAAGCGCCGCTCGCGTCGAACATCGGCTTGGCGGTGATGCGCCACCAGGTTTCGCGGGCGCCAAACCTGATAAGCAACCGGTAGCCGTCAATCGCCAGGTGCGCACCGACGGCCGCCGAGAGTTGCGGCCAGCCGTGATCCTCCGGCGAAGCGGACACCACCTGAGCCAACGACTTTCCGCATAATTCCTTGGACGATTTTCCAATAGCTTCGCACAGCCGCTGGGAGACATAAGTCAAGCGCCCGCCGCTATCGATTTCCCACAGCCAGTTGCTGGCACCCTTGTCAAAATCATTGAGGAGGAGTGAGATGATTTCCCTTTGCTTAATGACCTCGACTTCGGCCGCCGACCGCCGCCGCGCCATTTCATGGGCGTGAAGGATCATCGCGGCAATGACAACGCTGTACAGCAGGGAAAATGCACCGAGTGTTAGTCCGGCCTCACCACCAATCTTGACCGAGGCAAGGGAGAGGGAGCCGGCAATAAGCGCACAAAACAGAACCGCCGACGATTGGACCCTTGCAAGGGCCAGCGAACCGATGCCGGATACGGCGAAAGTGATGGCGACAGCGAGAATCTTGACGTCATTGGACGCTGCATCAAAAAAAAGTGCCGGGAATGACGCCCACACCAGGCCCAACATGACGGTGCAGAATTCGTGCACTCGCAATCTGGCGGCAGTGCTGGAAGGTGCGATGCGTTGGCGGCACCAGTTGGCCGGCAATGGCAACAATGCGGCGGCAATTGCGGCGAGCGCCCACAACAAAACAAGCTGCGGAGAAAATAGCTCTTTGGCCAAGTGTGCGAAACCCAGCGCGATAATCGTGTGGGTGAGCAGCAGCATCGGGGGAAAGTCAAAGGCCGCGTTTCCTTCGGTTTCGCCGACCGGCCCAATATCGATGATAGATGTATCGGCAGGCGTGTCGATGTCGGCAAACGCCGTTGCCCTCACCTTGTTGAAGCTGGCCATGAGCCGCTGCAACGGGCTCATCTTTATGTGCACTGAATGTCCCTCAGCTCCCGGTCTTTCCGTTCGTCAGAATTATGAACATTTTGCATTTGCAAGGCGTTAACAGCAGAGTAGAGATTGGGAATGATCACCCGCACCAAAGACCGCATCCTTCCCGCAAGTCATCCAATTGTTAAGATTGGTAAAATTGGAGTTTTGTTGATTAATCTGGGAACGCCGGAGGCGACGTCCTATTGGCCGATGCGGGGTTATCTCAAGGAATTTCTGTCGGACCCGCGGGTAATCGAGACCAACCGGCTGCTGTGGTGGTTCATCCTCAATGGCATCATCCTGACATTTCGCCCGCAAAAAAGTGGCCATGCCTATGCGAAGATCTGGAACCGGGAGCTGAATGAGTCACCGCTCAAAACCATTGCCCGGTCGCAGACTGTGAAGTTGGCGCAGCGTTTGTCCGGCGTGGCGGCGGTGAGGGTGGATTGGGCCATGCGCTATGGCCTTCCGGCGATGGGTGAGCGGATCAAGGCGTTGCAGGAGGCGGGCTGCGACCGCATCTTGCTGGTCCCACTTTATCCACAATACAGTGCGGCAACCACGGCGACGGCGCTGGACAGCGCATTTGACTGCCTGAAGACCATGCGCTGGCAGCCGGCTATCCGGTCGGTGCCACCCTATTTCGATGCTCCGGAATATATCGAAGCGCTGGCCCAGAGCTTTGAGCGCCATGTGGCGGCGCTTGGTTGGACTCCCGATATCGTTCTTGCTTCATTTCACGGCCTGCCTCGCGAATATCTCGACCGGGGCGATCCCTATCATTGCCATTGCATGAAGACGGCGCGGCTCCTGGGTGAACGGCTGAAGCTGCCGGGCGAGAAGTTTCAAGTGGTATTCCAATCACGGTTTGGCAGAACCGAATGGCTCAGGCCCTATGCCCAGGAAACGGTCGAGAACCTGCCTGCCAAAGGTGTCAAGAACCTGGTGATGATCATGCCGGGATTTTCAGCGGACTGTGTGGAAACGCTGGAAGAAGTTGCCATCGGGCTGAAGGAAACTTTCGTTGAAAAGGGCGGCGTCAACTTCTCGGCGGTGCCTTGCCTGAACGATCAGCCTCAATCGGTTGCCATGCTGGAGGCGATTGTCCGCCGCGAACTTTCCGGCTGGATATGATTGATCTTGCAGTGCAGTGTGGCAATGCCCATTCTATTTCTTGAACAGGTAATGGAGACGATTGATGTTTAGTGAAGTCAGTGGATTTACCGGCCCGGGAGTTTTTGTTCTTATCTTCGTGGCGGTCGTCATATTTTACTTGTTGCGCGCCATTCGCATGGTGCCACAAGGCTATAACTACACGGTCGAGCGCTTCGGCAAATATGTCCGTACACTGACGCCGGGACTGGGACTGATCGTTCCCTTCATCGACAAGATCGGCGCCAAGCAGAACATGATGGAACGGGTGATGCAGGTGCCCTCGCAAGAGGTGATCACCCGCGACAATGCCATGGTTACCGTCGACGGCGTGGCCTTCTATCAGGTGCTTGATGCCGCACGCGCCACCTATGAGATCAACGATCTGCAGAACGCCATCATCAACATGACGATGACCAATATCCGCACGGTGATGGGTTCGATGGAACTCGACAACCTGTTATCGCAGCGCGACGAGATCAATCACCGCCTGCTTGGCGTGGTCGATCAGGCAACCCACCCGTGGGGCGTCAAGATGACCCGCATCGAGATCAAGGACATCAATCCGCCGCGTGATTTGATCGATTCGATGGGACGGCAGATGAAGGCCGAGCGCGAGAAGCGTGCATCGATCCTGGAGGCCGAAGGTCTGCGTCAGGCGGCGATTCTCAAGGCAGAGGGCGAGAAGCAGTCTATCGTGCTGCAAGCCGAGGGCCGGAGGGAGGCGGCGTTCAAGGATGCCGAAGCTCGCGAACGTGCCGCTGAAGCCGAAGCCAAGGCCACCGAGATGGTCAGCAATGCCATTTCCAACGGCAATGTGCAGGCGATCAATTACTTTGTTGCCAACAATTACATGAAGGCACTCGAGGCCATCGCCAAATCGCCGAATCAGAAGATTCTGATGATGCCGCTGGATGCAAGTTCGATGCTGGGTTCAATCGCCGGCATTGCCGAGATCGCCAAGGAAGCCTTTGGCAGTGGCGGCAATACCAATCCGCCGGTGCGCAAGGGTGCATCAGGTGTTCCAGAAATTCCATTACGCAGCTAGAGGGTAATTCTCATGGGCGATTTCGTTCCTCCGTTGGGCGACTGGTTTTGGTGGGTGGCGGCGGGAGCATTGTTGATGCTTGAGTTGGCGGCGCCGGGGGTGTTTTTCATCTGGCTGGCAATTCCAGCGGCGGCTGTTGGCGTCCTTGACATGGTTTTCAATATCGGATGGCAGCTGGAGCTGGTGGCCTTCGCCGGCCTGTCGATCATCAGCGTATATGCCGGCCGCAGGTTGCTCGGCAAACGGCATGCATTTGACAGCGACCGGCCCAACCTAAACCAGCGCATGCTGGATTTCGTCGGACGCAATTTTGTTCTTGGTGAAGCCATTGTCGAGGGGCGCGGGCGTCTTACCATCGACAGCACCATCTGGGAGGTGCAGGGGCCTGATGCGCCCAAAGGCGCGCGGGTGAAGATCACCGGAATTGATGGCTTAAGGTTTACCATCGAACTGGTTTAGGCGGCGCCAATCCGCAAGAGATCGTGGATGTGAACGAGGCCGAGGGGGTGACCTTCCGGGTTGACCACGAACAGGCTGGTGATCTTTGCCGAATTAAGCATTTCCAGAGCCTCCGAGGTGAGCGCATCGGGATCGATGGTCTTGGGCGAGGCGGTCATCACATCGCCAACGCTCATCACCAGCAGATTGCGGTGCATGTTGCGGCGAAGATCGCCGTCAGTGACGATACCGGCGAGACGGCCCTCGTCATCAAGCACGCCGAGGCAACCGTAACTCCGTGATGTCATGACGATCAGGGCTTCCGACATCGGCATGCGCTTGTTGGCGAGGGGAAGTTCCGACTGCTTGTGCATGATGTCGCGGACGTGGGTTAGTTGGGCGCCAAGTTTGCCGCCAGGATGAAAATTGCGAAAATCCCTGGCGCTGAAACCTTTGTCTTCGAGCAGCGCCACGGCAATGGCGTCACCCAGTGCCAGCTGCAACAGCGTCGAGGTGGTCGGCGCCAGGCCATTGGGGCAGGCTTCCTTTACATTTGGCAATTGCAAGACGACATCGGCTTCTTGCGCGAGAGTGCTGCCGGGCTGCGAGGTGATGGCGATCAACGGAACCGAAAACCGCCGCGAATAATTGACGATGTCACGCAGTTCGGGCGATTCACCGGAATTGGAAATAGTGAGAATGACATCGTCGGCGGTGATCATGCCGAGATCGCCGTGGCTGGCTTCAGCGGGATGAACAAACATGGCGGGCGTGCCGGTCGAGGCGAGGGTTGCGGCGATCTTGCGGCAGACGTGACCGCTCTTGCCCATCCCGGTCAATATAATACGGCCGCGGGCCTGGCGTATGATGTCGATGGCACGCGCAATCGCCTCGCCGAGGGGGCCCTCGGTGGCCTTTACCAGTTGCTGCATGCCCTCGGTTTCAATCACCAGGGCCTGAAGGGCGGAGGCGCGCCACTTGTCCCCGAGCGGAATGGGGGTCTTCAATGTTCTTGTTGGCATGACCACAAGCTAGGAGAATTTGCCGGAAAATGGAAGCCGGGCGCGGTACAGGTCATCAACCGGCCATTAACCATGTTCTCGCTACGGTTAGATTGCGCGGGAGTGGCTTTAGCGATGGATTGTTGGCGGTTTGGTGCAGTCCTGATTGCTGCCGGTTGTTGGCTGGTGGCAGAGCCTGCCTATAGTCAGTCAATGCCCGCGGAGGTGATTTCCACCGCTCCCAAGCTGACAATCACCGAGGCCGATGAAGTGCTGGCCATTGTTCCTGGAAAGTCCGGGGTTGTCGATCCCTACGCCGCTGTCGGCATAAAGCTTGGCGGGATTGTCTTGCACCCGTCGCTGACAATTGGTCCTGCCGCGACGTCCAACCTGCTGCAAGCTTCCTCGGGTGCCAAATCGGCCATCGGCATTGGCATTCAACCTTCATTGGATTTCGAGAGTGATTGGGTCCGTCATTCGTGGACCGGCACGGCCAACTTCGACGTCGTTCGCTATTTTGATGAAGGCGACGTGAAATCACAGTCGGGCGATGTGTTCAGCAGGTTCAGGCTCGATATCAGGCGCGATACGCGGGCGGAATTCGAAGCGGGTTACGTTCTCGATCAAACCGGGCTTGGCAATAGCGAAGTGCCGCTCAATGCGGTTGGCCTGCAGACCCAGCATGTCGTAGCCGGTGCGATGGCGCTCATTCATGATTTTGGTCCGCTGGAAACGCGCATCAGGGCGGGTGCGGGTTGGAATATTTATGACGATGTGAAGCTGGCTGGCGGTGGCAGCGAAGACAATTCCGATCGCGACTATATCGAGCCCTTAGTGTCGGTGCGCGCAACTTTCACCGGCCCGCCAGTTTTCAAACCCTACCTGCAAGCCAACTATATGCCGCGGCATTACCAGCAGAAGTATGACCGCAACGGATTGCAGCGCTCATCGCAAGGTTATGGGGCAGCCGCTGGCCTCGTGATTGACAATGGACCGCTGTGGAGTGGCGATATAGCGCTAACTTACCTCTGGCGTGACTACAAAGACCCCACCCTCAACAACAACAGCGCGTTAGGTTTCATCGGCAACCTGACCTGGAGTCCGACGGAGCTGACCACCTTGGTGTTGGCGATGGGAACGTCGTTGCCTGATTCAGTATCGGCAACGACGTCTGGCTTTCGCGACTGGACCGGCCAACTCGATCTCACCTATGCGGTGCGCGAGAATGTTGATCTGCTGGCGGGTGTTGGTGTTACTTTGGAAAAGGGTGGTGCCACTGATGATGTCACTTATGATGTGAACTTCGGTGCCGACTGGAAGCTCAGTCGATCATTGGCCTGGACGGCCGGCTATGATTTCACCTGGCTCAATGCTTCAGCCTCCGACCGCAGCTACACCGAACACCAGCTCTGGCTCGGACTTAGACTCAGCCGGTAGGGGATGAAATAGTACCAGCAGCCCAACATAATGGCCTGTGCAATTGACGCCAGTAGTTTCGGATTGCCGCGCCAGTCTATCCCTCCCCGATCATCAGGTATTTGTTTCGACCGGAAATCCCGCAGCCTTCCATTCCGGAAGTCCATCCTCCAACCGGCGCACATTGAAGGCACGGGCGCGCAATGCGGCGACCGCTTCGAATGCAAGCACGCAATAGGCACCGCGACAGTAGGCGACGATTGCTTGCCTTGGGTCGAGTTCGGATAGCCGTGCGATGAGTTCGTTCAGCGGAATATTGAGCGCGCCAGGCAGATGGCCAAGCGCAAATTCGTCGGCAGGGCGGACGTCGAGAACCGTCACTAACCCGGCGCGCATGCGCTCAAGCAACTCGCCACGCGAAACCGGCTCCATGTTGTCCCGCGCGGTAAAATAACAGCGCACGATACGGTCTACTTCAGCAATGTTGTGCTCAGCTACCTGTCTCAGGGATGAAAGCAGGGTCAGAACCGTAGCGTCGCCAAGGCGATAGAGGACGAACTTGCCGTCTCGGCGCGAAGTGACGAGGCCCGCCCGGCGCAGTTGTTGCAAATGCTGCGACACATTGGCGATCGAAAGCCCAATGCGCGACGACAAGGCGTCCACGCCCCGTTCGCCCTGGGCCAAGTGTTCAAGAATTTCCAACCGGTTCGGATGGCCAAGGGCGCGGGCAACATTTGCAAACTCCGCATAGATGGCTTGCTTGGGACTGATTGACATTGTGCCTATCGTTACATTATATCATTCAAGCGATTGATTGAATATATATCACCGTTGCGAACCTTGCAAGGATTTCCGGCCAATGTCCGATCTACTTCTCAGATATGAACCGCTCATCCGGCTGTCCTTCTTTCTTGGCGTCCTCATCGCCATGGCGGTCTGGGAAGTGGCGGCACCCCGGCGGCGGCGGGAAATTCCCCGGCTGCTGCGCTGGAGCAACAATCTCGGTATTGTTGTCGTCGATACCATCCTTGTCCGCCTGACCTTTCCTATCGTTGCGGTCGGCATGGCGCTCATTGCCGAACAGCGCGGCTGGGGGTTCTTCAACACATTTGCACCGCCCGCGTGGTTCGCTGTTCTGGCCTCGGTGATTGTGCTCGATCTTGTCATCTATCTGCAACACGTGATGTTTCACGCCGTCCCGGCATTGTGGAGGCTGCACCGGATGCATCATGCCGATCTGGAGTTTGACGTCACCACCGGGCTCAGGTTTCACCCTGTCGAAATTCTTCTCTCCATGGGTCTCAAACTAGCTGTGGTCGCGGCACTTGGACCTCCGGCCATCGCGGTGCTCCTCTTCGAAGTACTGCTGAACGCCACCGCGATGTTCAACCACAGCAATATCCGCATTCCGCTGAAACTGGATCGCCTGTTGCGGCTGTTCGTCGTCACGCCAGACATGCACCGCGTCCACCATTCCATTCTTCCCGCCGAGACCAACAGCAATTTTGGCTTCAATCTGCCGTGGTGGGACAAGTTGCTCGGGACTTATCGTCCACAGCCGAAGGAAGGTCACGACGCCATGACCATCGGCATCGAACAGTTCCGTGACCGCCGCGACCTCTGGCTTGATCGGATGCTGATCCAGCCCGCGCTCGGTCCGGCCAGCGGCTATCCCATCAATCGGGAGGAGACCCCAAAATGAAGTTGAGCGGTCTCTTGCCCCGCATTCTGCTTGCCGTCGGCATAGCCGGAGTTATCTTCTGGGCGTTGCTCAACCGCAACCAGTTCGATCCGGCTACGCTGGATGCATGGCTGGCGTCATTCGGCATTCTGGGACCGTTCATCTATGTGATCCTCTACGCGGTGGGGACAGTCGCATTTGTCCCCGGCTCTCTCTTTGCTTTGGCAGGCGGCGCGCTGTTCGGTCCGGTCTGGGGCTCGGTGCTTAATCTCTTTGGCGCGACACTGGGGGCGAGCCTTGCCTTTCTCACCGCCCGCTATCTGGCTGGCGACTGGACTTCGCGCAAAACGGGCGGAAGTCTCAAGCGGCTCGTATCGGGCGTCGAAGCCGAAGGCTGGCGTTTTGTCGCCTTCGTCCGCCTCGTACCGCTCTTTCCATTCAATCTAACGAACTATGCCCTCGGCCTCACGCAGATCGGCTTCCTGACCTATGCGATTACCTCGCTCATCTGCATGGCGCCCGGAGCGATTGCCTATACCTGGCTCGGGTACGCCGGCCGCGAGGCCATGGCTGGCAATGGTTCGGCAATCAAATACGGGCTGCTGGCCTTGGGTCTGCTTGCGGCAATCGCATTTCTGCCGCGATTATTCAGCCATCTCAAGACCACTGAAGCCGGGTGGATCAATGCGGCTGATCTCAACACGCAGATCACCAGCGGGAAGGCCCCGACGATCCTCGACGTCCGAGGCGGCGATGAATTCACAGGTCCGCTCGGCCATATTCCTGGTGCGCTGAACATCCCCCTTGGCGACCTTCCCAATCGATTGAGCGAAATCAAGGCGCGCACCAACAGCCCTATTATTCTGGTTTGCCGAACCGACAAGCGCTCGGCGCGCGCAGCGGAGCTTCTCAAGGAATCAGGCTTTCAAGACCTTCGTGTCCTGCGTGGCGGCATGGAGCAGTGGAACCGCGGCAGTTTTGAATCCGTCAACATGGGAGCAAGCCAATGATGTGGTGGAATGGAGGAGGATACGGCATGTTTTTCGGTCCCCTGTTCATGATACTGATCCTGGCCGCAACGATAGCGGTCATCGTTCTTCTCGTCCGGTGGTTGAGTGGGCCAATGCAAGGATCAGCTCCCACAAGCCAGTTACCGCCGGTGCGGACGCCCCTCGACATTCTCAAGGAGCGTTACGCGAAGGGTGAGATCAACAAGGATGAGTTCGAGGAGCGCCA
>JANLWG010000085.1:0-15541 GCA_031364405.1 Hyphomicrobiales bacterium | reverse complement strand
CGTCATTTGAACTTCGCGATCATGTCCTTGATGGCGGGGATGGTTTCCACCTGGTAGGCATGGGCGGGTTGGAAGAACTGCACCAATGGACGTTGGCTCAAGCCGCCGAGAATGGTGAAGTAGTACATCTCGTATCCCGGTGCCGCCACGCAGGGGTGATAGCCCTTGTCGAGGATGATCGTCGATCCATCGACAATGTGGTAGGCCTCGCCAACTTTGCCGTCTTCACGCTGCACCAGCTGCAGGCCAAAACCGTGATTGGGGCGAAAGCGAAAATTATAGGTTTCGTCGTGCCGTGTTTCGATCGGCAGGCGGTCGGTGTCGTGCTTGTGCGGTGGAAAACCTGACCAGCCGCCTTGACCAACAGTGAACAGCTCTGAAACCAGCAACCGCCCGACGCGGCCGCGATATTTGGTGCCGAGAATATGCTTGATTTTGCGGTGGGTATTGGTGTCGTCGGACCCGTATTGTACCTTGTCGATGTCCGCCGCACGCACCGCAAACGGCGCGAGCACCTGATCGAATTTCGCGCCGGCGATAAATATCTCCGCGGCATCCGATTGGCAAACCATCCGAACCTTGGCGCCCGATGGCACATAGACGCCTTCGGGTTCGCCATCCCAAACATCGGTTCCACGCTGGCCAACCCCAGCGAAGTTTTCACCTTCAACCTCGACGGCGATGCTTCCGGTTGCCGGCACGATGCCGGTTTCATAGCCCGGAACCGCGTAGTCGAATGCCTGGTCGCGCTTGAATTTGACGATGTTGAAATAGTTGAGCGGCACCCGTGCATCGCCGGCATCGATGATGGGCTTGTTGCGATTGTCGTAAGGCGGAATATGCATGGCGGTAAACCTTTGGGTCAGACGGGTTTTGGATGACCGGCAATGAAATTATCGAGTTCGGAAGCGGTAGGCATGGCCGGTGCGCAGCCGGGGCGGGTGACGACAATGGCGGCTGCCGCCGATCCCCGCCACGCGCAAGCGGGAACATCAAGATCCGCCGCAAGTCCAGTGACAAAGCCAGCCATGAAAGCATCGCCAGCACCGGTCGGCTTCAGCGCGGTAACCGAGTAGACTCCGCACACGGAGGACTGTCCGTCACTGAAAGTGACGGAGCCTTTCTCTCCCATTTTGTAGACGGCGATTTTCGCCGTGCTGTTCGAAAGTCTGCGGGCGAGTGCCAGTCCATCACCGCCGCCCGCCATCACCGCGAACTCGACATCGTTGCCGACGACGATATCGCTCAGGGCGGCAGCACGGGTGCAAGTGTCTGCGGCATCTTCGGTACTCACCCATGAATAGGGCCGATAGTCGATATCGAGGATCACTGGAAGGCCGGCCTTGCGCGCCAGCTTGATTGCCAGAAAACTTGTGGTGCGTGAGGGATCACCCGCCAGGCAAGTGCCGGCGATGATGAGCGCGCCAAAATCCGCGTAGGCAATGTTCTGCACGTCGTTGCTGCCGATGTGTAAGTCGGCAGCGCCATTGCGATAGATCACCGACTGGCAATTCTCGTTCCGGGTTTCGACCACAGCGAGCGAGTTGCGCGCCTCTCCGCTCACTGCCCGCACATGTTCGGTGCCGACACCATAGTGGCGCAATTGTTTGACGGTGTAGCGGCCAACAGCGTCGTCGGAGACGGCGGTGACGATGGATGCGGTGCCTCCCAGCTTGGTGATGGCCACGGCGATATTAGCAGCGGAACCACCAAGTGCGGCGGAGAAATGCAGCGCGTCCTCAATACGAGTTCCGGGCGGGTCCGCATAGAGGTCCATGCCAGCGCGCCCCAGCACGAGAAATCGGTTCCGCTTGATCCGCGCCAATGCCACGCTTGTTACTCACCCGCCGCTTTGTGCTCATAGTAGGCTGCTTGACGGTCAAGCCTAGATACGGTTTGAGTGCTTTGCAACCAATTACAAATTTCTGGTGAGGCGGCCCATGGCAAAAATCGGCATCGGAATTGTCGGCGGCGGTTACATGGGCAAGGCCCATTCGGTTGCTATGGCAGCCGTCGCCTCGGTGTTCGACACCGGTCTGCGCCCGTCACTTGAGGTGATCTGCACAACGTCCGGGGAGGGTGCTGCGCAAAAGGCCCGCCAGTTCGGCTTCGCCCGTTCGACCGCCAACTGGCGTCAACTGGTTGATGACCCGAAAGTCGAGGCGGTGGTGATTGCCAGTCCGCAGCAGACCCACTGCGAAATAGCTCTGGCTGCCTTGGCGCGCGGCAAGCATGTGTTCTGCGAGAAGCCGCTTGGCATGGGACTGGGTGAAAGCCGCGCCATGGTCGCGGCCGCGGCAAAGAGCGGTTGCACCAATATGACTGGCTTCAACTACATCCGGACACCCGCCTCGCAACTCGCCCGCCAGATCATCGCCGCGGGCGAAATCGGCGATATCACCTATTTTCGCGGCGAACACACTGAGGACTTTCTTGCCGATCCGAACCTTCCCGCCTCGTGGCGGACCACCGGGCTGGCCAATGGCAACATGGGCGATCTCTCGCCGCACATCATCAACGCGGCGTTCGCATTGGCCGGGCCAATCAAGACGCTGATTGCCGAAATTGAAACTGTTCACAAAGCCCGCCCATCGCCCAACGGACTAGAGGCCGTGACCAACGACGATCATGCCCAGATTACCTGCCGCTTTGACAGCGGCGCCTTGGGCTCGCTCTACGTGAGCCGCATCGCCACCGGCCGCAAGATGGGCTACGTCTACGAAATCTTCGGCACCAGGGGTGCGATTCGTTTTGATCAGGAAGACCAGAACTCCCTGTGGCTCTACAAAGGCGATGCCAGGCCCGACCGCCAGGGCTTCACCAAGATCATCACCGGCCCGCTGCATCCCGATTATCAGCCCTTCTGCTTGGGACCCGGCCACGGCACCGGCTATCAGGATCAGATCATCATCGAAGCCCGCGACTTCCTGCAGGCAATCGCCACGCGCCAACCCGTCTGGCCTACGTTCCACGATGGCATGCTGGTTAATCAGGTGATCGAGGCCGCTTGGAAATCCCATGGCCAACGGCGCTGGGTTGACGTCAGCGAAGTCTGAGCGCTACTCACCACTGCAACCAACTGAAAGATTTATCCATGGCAAAACTGAACTGGGGTTTGATCGGCGGCGGCGAAGGCAGCCAGATCGGTCCGGCCCACCGCATCAGCGCGGCCCTCGACGGATTCTATACAATGGCGGCAGGAGCCCTTGATGCCGACGCCGCCAAGGGCCGCGAGTTTGCCCAACGCCTGGGCATCGGTGCGGACCGCGCCTATGGCGGTTGGCGCGAGATGCTGGAAGGTGAGTGCCGCCGCCCGGACCGCATCGATCTTGTCACCGTCGCCACGCCCAATTCCACTCACTACGAAATCACCAAAGCCTTCCTCGCGGCGGGTATCCATGTCCTGTGCGAGAAGCCGATGACGATGACCGTCGAACAGGCGGAAGATATTGTTGCCACGGCACAGCGCAGTGGAATGATTTGCGCCGTCAACTATGGCTATAGCGGTTATGCATTGGTGCGCCACATGCGGGCCATGGTGGCGCGTGGCGATCTTGGCAGGGTGCGGTTGATCAGGGCGGAATTTGCCCACGGCTTCCATGCCGATGCGGCAGATGCCGGCAATCCGCGTGTGCGCTGGCGTTACGATCCCGCACAGGCTGGCATCTCGGCGCAGTTCGCCGACTGCGGCATTCATGCGCTCCACATGGCGAGTTATGTTGCAGGCCAGGAGGCCCGTGAACTCTCGGCCGATTTCGTGTCCTGTATTGAAAGCCGCACGCTTGAGGACGACGCCATGGTGAGCCTGCGCATGGATGGTGGCGCCACCTTGCGGCTATGGACGAGTTCGGTCGCCATCGGCCGCATGCATGGACTGAATATTCAGATCTTCGGCGAAAACGGCGGCCTGCGCTGGGCCCAGGAATGGCCGAATCAGCTCTATTGGACGCCGCTCAATGGACGGACACAGACCCTCGAACGAGGCGGCCCCGGCCTCTCGCCGGAAGCCGACCGCGCCTCGCGCGTCACCATCGGCCATGCCGAAGGCATGCCGCTGGCCTTCGCCAATATTTATGCCGATCTTGCCGAGGTCATCACCGCGGCGAAGCAGGGGCGCGCGCCCAATCCGCTGGCCTGC
Organism: Hyphomicrobiales bacterium; assembly: GCA_031364405.1. Lineage (GTDB taxonomy): Bacteria > Pseudomonadota > Alphaproteobacteria > Rhizobiales > Aestuariivirgaceae > Aestuariivirga. Next base: position 11,403 of record JANLWG010000085.1, on the reverse strand, counting down.
CACTATCCCAAGGCCATCGACGGCCTGCGCTCGATGGCAGCGATCGAAGCCGCTGTTCAATCGGCCCGCGCCGGCGGACAATGGGTCGACGCCCGTCCGCCGAGTTTGAGAAGGTAGGATTAGACAATCCCCGCCGAAGTGCCCTCCACAGCGGGACGCTCTTTCGACTTTTGCGCCCGGTAGCCGCTGGCCCGGTAAACTGAAATTGGATCAAGCGCACCGCCCTTGCGCTGCCGCGCCTCAGCAAGAATGGGCGAGACATCGGTGATGAAGGCCTGCTTGATCAGCCGGTGCCCGGCCATTGCGTCGTCGGCGTCTTGCGCAGCTGTCAGCGCCGCGCGGTCGACCAGCGAGGCTTGCACATAGGCCCTGAGTATTTCGCTGGCCGAGGCAATCAGGCTTTCGATGGGATCGGTTACGTTATGCGACTGGTCTATCATATAGGCTGGCGAAAATTCCGGCGCCCGGCGCAATTCGGCATCGACCAGCTCGTTGAACACCAGGAACAGCCGGAACGGATCGACTGAACCTGCATCGAGATCATCGTCGCCATATTTTGAATCGTTGAAATGAAATCCGGCAAGCTTCCTGGCGCGGATAAGCCGGGCGACGATCTGTTCGATATTGGTGTTGGGCGCATGGTGGCCGAGATCGACCAGGCATTTGGCCTTGGGCCCAAGCTCGCTGGCCGCCATCAGGCTCGAACCCCAGTCTGAAATAACCGTTGCGTAGAAAGCCGGCTCATAGAGCTTGTGTTCAAGAAACACCGACCAGTCCTTCGGCAGCGCCGCGTAGATTTTTGCCAGTGAGTTAACATAGCGGTCGAAGGCGGCGCTGAGATTGGTTTGGCCTGCAAAGTTCGAACCGTCGGCGATCCACACGGTGAGCGCTGTCGAGCCAAGCCTGCGGCCAATGTCGATGCAATCGAGATTGTGTTCCACCGCCTGATTGCGGGTGGCCGCATCGGCGTGGGTGAGCGAGCCGAATTTATAGGATTTCGCCTGGCCTCTCTGATCCTGGAAAGTGTTGGAATTCACCGCATCAAAGCCAAGGCCGTAGGAGGCTGCTTCCTGGCGCAGCCCATTGTAGTCGGAAACCTTGTCCCACGGGATATGCGGCGAGACCGCAGGAGTGACACGCGACAATAATTGGATGACGCCGCAGTCCTCGAGCTTGTCGTGGATGTGGCGTGGCTCGCCGGGGCCGGGAAACCGTGCAAAGCGGGTGCCGCCGGTGCCAACACCCCAGGTGGGAACCGCCACCGCAAAATCCATGGCGCGCTTGGTCATTGCCTCGATGTCGATCCCGCGCCGTGCGAGTTGACGGCCAAGGGCCGGGAAATCCTCGCCATGAGCGTTGGCCAGTTTCGCATTCCGGCCGGCGATGAAGTCCGCTGAAATTGCAAAGCCCATGGCCTACCTCGTGAACGATGCGGCGTTGCCCGCATCGACATTGAGGAAATTCCCCGTCGATTTCGCCGAAAGATCGGAAGCAAAGAAATACACGGCCTCGGCGATGTCTTCGGGATAAACCGAACGCTGCAACAGCGAGCGCTTGCGGTAATGCTCTTCAAGTTCGCTCTCCGAAATCTTGAGGCTGGCGGCGCGCTGCTGCCGCCACGGGCCCTGCCAGATCTTGGAGCCGCGCAGCACCGCATCGGGGTTGACCACATTGACCCGAATGCCCAGTGGCGCACCTTCGAGCGCCATGCAGCGGGCAAGATGAATTTCGGCCGCCTTCACCGAACAATAGGCCGATGCGCCCGGAGACGCCACGACGCCATTTTTTGATGCGATGAAAATCATCGACCCGCCGATGCCCTGACGCTTCATCAACCGGTAGCCTTCGCGCCCCACCAGGAAGTATCCGGTGCCGAGGATCGACATATTTTTGTTCCACAACTCGAGCGTTGTATCTTCGACGGCGGCAGCCAGGGTAATGCCGGCATTGTTCACCACAATATCGAGACCGCCAAAGGACATGACCGCATTATTGACCGCATCGATGACCGATTGCTCTTTGGTCACGTCCATCACGACGCCCTTCACATTGTCCTTGCCATAGGTTTTGGCGAAACTTGCAACAGTTTCCTCAAGCGAGGCTTGATCGATATCGGCGAGAATGGTGGCGGCACCCTCCGACATGAGCTTGGCGGCAATTGCCGAACCGATGCCGCCGGCCCCGCCGGTGATCAGCGCTACCCGGCCAGCCAGACTCTTTGGCTTGGGCATGCGCTGCAGTTTAGCTTCTTCCAGCAGCCAGTATTCGATGTTGAAAGCTTCCTGCTCGGCAAGGCCCATATAGGCGGAAACTCCCGAGGCGCCACGCATCACATTGATGGCGTTCACATAGAATTCGGCCGCAATGCGGGCCGTTGCCTTGTCCTTGGCAAACGACATCATGCCAACCTGCGGCACCAGATAGATGACCGCGTTAGGATCGCGCATCGCCGGCGAATTGGCTTGCTTGCAGCGCTCGTAGTAGGCCGCATAGCCGGCCCGGTAATCATCGATCAACTTATCGAGGTGTTCAGCCGTGGCATCGTGCGGAATGATCAGGGGTCTGATTTTTGTGCGCAGGAAATGATCGGGACACGATGTGCCGAGCGGTGCCAGCTCGCCCAGAGCCTTCGAATTGACAAACTCCAGCACTTCAGGCGCATCGACGAAATGCCCGGTCTTCATTTCATGTTTGGCAATGCGACCGCGAATTTCCGCCATCAGGTGCAGCGCCACCGCCCCGCGCTCGACCGCGCCCATTGCGCTAACGGCCTCGCCCTTGAAGGCCGGTTTCTGGCGATTGGTCTCAAGCCACACCGCTGCCTTGTTGATGATGCGCAGGGTGGTTTCATAACAGCTCTTGGCGTCGTTGCCCCAGGTGAACAGACCGTGGCTGCCGAGCACCACGCCCGCATATTCCGGGTGCGCCGCCGCCATATTGCCCAGCTTGATGCCGAGATCGATGCCGGGCCGCTGCCACGGCAGATAGCCCATCTCCTTGCCGAAAACTTGCCGCGTAAGTTTTTCTGAATCCTTCGACGCGGCAATGGCGATCACCGCATCGGAGTGCACATGATCGACATGGGCATAGGGCACATAGCCATGCAGGCAGGTGTCGATCGAGGCGGCGCGCGGATTGAGATTGTAGGTGCAGTGGTTGAGATTGTGCACCATCTCGTCTTCCTGATCGAGTTGGCGGTAGAGCCCCTTCAGCGAGACAAGCTTATCCATGTAGAGCGTGGCAAAACCATCGAGCTTCATCGAACCGATATCACAGCCCGAACCCTTGACCCACAGAACCGTGGTTTCCTGCTTGGTCAGGGGATCGGTCATCGCCACCTTGGCCGATGTATTGCCGCCGCCAAAATTGGTGATCCGCAAATCCGCGCCGAGAAGGTTCGAGCGGTAGAGCAGCAGGCCCGGCTCATCAAGTTTCGCTGCCTTTGCATCATCCCACAGCGACGGGACGGTTACCGAGTTGGACATGGCGGGCCTGCCTAGCAAATGGTTGACTGCTGACAAAACTATGATCACATATGCGCACAGTCAATCACATTCATTCATATTGCGCCGCAATATCGATTTGCATTGCACCCGCTGTTGACGCCCATGATCATATGTGCGTAACTTTGAGCGAATTAGGGGGGAATATGCACGAGAGGGAGCGCTGGCAGCTGATTGTCCAGGCCTTGCATGGCCGCCATGTGGTGACCGTGCGCGAGCTGGTCGAGCGCACCGGCGTGTCGCCCGCAACGTTGCGCCGCGACCTCACCAAATTGGCCGAAGATGGCCGTATCCGCCGGGTTCACGGCGGCGTCGAAGCCATCGAGGCGTCCGCCCGCCCGCATCTTTCGGCACTTCCCTTTGACGTGGGCCAGACCCGCAACATTGAGCACAAGCGCCAGATCGCCCGGGCTGCCACTGCGATGTGCAAGGACGGTGAATCAATCATCATCAATGGTGGCACCACGACCTATCAGATGGTCGATTTCCTCGCCGGGCGCCGTCTGCAGATCCTCACCAACTCGTTTCCCATCGCCCAGATTTTGATTCTTAACAGCGACAACCGGATTGTCATTCCCGGTGGCGAAATCTACCGCGAGCAGGGGCTCATCATCTCGCCTTTCGATTCAGATGCGACCCAGCATTTTGCCGCCAGCAAGATTTTTGTGAGCTGCTTTGCCGTCAATCCGCGCGGCGTGATCGAGAGCGATCCACTGGTGGCGCGCGCCGTCATCAAGCTGCTCGACCGCGCCGACCAACTCATCCTGCTGGCCGACTCGTCGAAATTTGTCAGCGCCGGAAGCATGGCGGTTTGCCCGCTGTCGCGCGTCGGCACTCTGGTTACCGATGCCGGCATCGACGAGGCTTCTGCCGAGATGGTCAGGGCCGCCGGTGTCAAGCTGGTCATTGCCGAAGCCGATGCCTTATCGCTATCGTCGGCGGCATGACCCGATGGCGAAAAAGATGAGCGAAGCAGCGGTCACCCTCACTGGAATTTCCAAGGCCTTTGCCGGGCTGAAGGTCCTGAGTAATGTGAGCTTCGATGTGCGGTCCGGCGAAGTTCATGCGCTGCTTGGCGAAAATGGCGCCGGCAAATCGACGCTCATCAAGGTGATGGCGGGATTGCATCGCCCTGATGAAGGTGAGATCCGCATGGGCGGTAGGACCATCTTCTTTGCCTCGGCGCGCGAAGCCCACGATGCCGGTATTGCCACTGTGCATCAGGAACTTCTGCTGTTTCCGGAATTGACCGTTGCTGAAAATATTTTTCTTGGTCAAACCCCCAAGACCAAGGGGCGGCTAATCGACTGGAGTGAAATGCGCAGAAGGGCCCGCGCATTGCTCGATGGGCTCGACAGTTTCGATCTCGACATTGATGCCCGGGTGGGAACCCTGTCGGTGGCCAATCGCCAGCGCGTCGAAATTGCCAGGGCGCTGGCGCAGGATGCCCGGGTGGTCATCATGGATGAACCAACCGCCGCTCTCGCCGAAGCCGACGTGCAGCGCTTGATGGATATCGTACGCCGGCTGAAGCAGCGCGGCGTCGGCATTGTCTATGTCAGTCACCGCATGGCCGAGATTTTTGCGCTCGCTGACCGGGTCACCGTGTTGCGCGATGGCAGCCATGTCGGCACCCACGATATCGGTGATGTCGATGAAACCAAGCTGGTGTCGCTGATGGTAGGGCGCTCGATCGACCGGCTCTATCCACCCAGGCAGGGCGAAAGCGGCGACGTGATACTCACACTCAAGAATGTCTCCTATCGAAACATCGTCAGAAACGCCTCGCTGGAATTGCGCCGCGGTGAAATTCTGGGGATTGCCGGCCTTGTCGGTTCAGGCCGCACCGAATTGGCCTTGACGATTTTCGGAATTACCCCCGCCACCGCGGGTGCAATGCTGCTTGATGGTGTATCGGTTGAGATTTCCAGTCCCGAGGCGGCCCGTGATCTGGGCATCGCCTATATTCCGGAAGACCGTGGCTTGCAGGGCCTCATCAAGTCGCAAACCATTGCCGAGAATGTCGCATTGGCCAATCTCAAGCGCCTGCGGCGCGGCATCTTCGTTGACGGCGGCAAAGTGATGGCCGCGGCCCGCAATGCCATTGCGCAATTCGGCATCAGGGCGCGCGGGCCCGGGCAACTTGTGCGTCAGCTCTCGGGCGGCAATCAGCAGAAAGTCGTGCTCGGCAAATGGCTGGCAACCAACCCCCGCATCCTGATCATGGACGAACCGACGCGCGGCATCGATGTCGGCGCCAAAGCCGAAATTCATCTGCTCATGAGGAAGCTCGCCGCTGATGGCATGGCGATCCTGATGATCTCCAGCGAACTGCCCGAAGTGCTCGGCATGAGTGACCGCATTCTGGTGATGAACGCCGGTTCCATCGTCGGCAGTTTTGACAAGAAGGATGCAACACCCGAAGCGGTCGGCACGGCGATGACGGCGAGCCATACGCGCGGAGTGGCCGCATGACCGCCACAACCCTCCCGGCAACTGGCAGCCGTTCGAATTTTCAGCGCTTCATTTCAGGTTATGGCCAGGAGCTGATTGTCACCCTGTCGATTATCGTGCTGTTTGTTGTGGTAAGCGCCGTAAATCCGCGTTTCTTGTCCGACACCAACATCAATTCGATCATCGCCGGCAACGCCTATATCGCGGTCGCCGCCATCGGCATGTCGATGATCATCATGGCCGGCCACATCGATGTTTCCGTGGGTTCGCTCATTGGCGTCATTGCAACGGTCGCCGGAACCATGGCGGTGTCGGGCTTTCCCATCTGGCTGACCTGGCTGGTTCCCATCCTGATTTCGGTGGCGATCAACGCAAGCGTCGGGGCGCTGGTGGCCTACACGAGAATCCCGTCAATCGTGGTGACGCTTGGCATGCTGTCGATTCTCAAGGGCGGCCTGATCAGCGCCACCGGTGGCGCCTGGATCACCGACATGCCGCCCGAATTCATGATCGCCCAGGCGCGACTGTTCGGTGTTGCGTCGTCGGTTTATTTCATGGTGGGGCTGACTGTTCTCGCCGCCCTGTTCATGCGCTACACCGACTTTGGCCGCGCCATCTATGCGGTGGGCGGCAATATTGAGGCCGCCCGCGCCGCTGGCCTCAATGCCGAGCGCACGGTGATCGGTGTCTTCGCACTGCATGGAATGTTTGCGGGCGTCGCGGGAATTCTTTTTGCCACCCAACTGCAGGTCATCCAGTCGACGGTGCCGCCCAATCTCGAATTGACCGTGATTACCGCGTCGGTCATCGGCGGCGTCTCGATCCTTGGCGGCACCGGCTCGGTGATCGGTTCGACCCTCGCGGCCATTCTGTTCGCCACCATTGGCTCGGCCCTCATCTTCCTCAATGTCTCGGCCTACTGGTTGCGCGCCGTTCTCGGCCTGTTGATCCTGGCAACGGTTCTGGCCGACATGGTCCGCCGGAGACGGGCCAGATGACCGCCAGCCGGTTCATCCGCAATGAGACGATCCTGGCGTTGCTCACCGTCGTGGCGCTGTTTGCCTTGGCCATGCTGTCGAACAAGTTCTTCACCACTGGCAATCTGCTGAACCAGGGCCGTCTCATGTCGGAAGTGGGTCTGGTGGCGCTTGCCATGACCTTTGTGATTGTCACCGGCGGCATCGACCTGTCGGTTGGCTCGATCCTCGGCCTTACGGCCATCTTGCTCGGGGTGTTCTGGCAGAATGTTGGAATGCCTTTGCCGCTTGCGATGATTGCCGCGGTGGCCTGCGGCACTCTCGCCGGGTTCGGCAACGGCTTCATCATCACGCGCTTCAAGGTGCCGCCGCTCATTACCACACTGGCGACGCTTGCGCTTTATCGTGGATTGGCTGAGGGCATCAGCGAAGCCCGCTCGGTGAGGGGTTATCCCGAATGGTTCTTTTTCTTTGGCCAGGGCGAATTGGGTGGCGTGCCATTCCAGCTCTGGGTGCTGGTGATCTGCACCATTGTTGCCGGCGTCATCCTGGCATTTACGCCTTTTGGCCGTGCCACCTACGCGATTGGCGCCAACGAAACGGCGGCGCGCTTCTCCGGCATCCGTGTTGATGCCACCAAGCTGTGGATCTATTCTGCCGCTGGCTTTCTGGCGGCGATTGCCGCGGTGATTTTCGTCTCGCGGGTTACCACCACGCGTTCCGACATGGGCACCGGCATCGAACTTGATGTGATCACCGGTGTTGTCCTTGGCGGCACCAGCATCTTCGGTGGCAAGGGAACCATCGCGGGAACCGTCATCGGACTGGTTCTCATTCAGGCATTGAAAAACGGTCTCGCCCTTTCCGGCGTGAAAGGTGACGGGACAATTGTGGTTATTGGCGTGGTGCTCATTGGTGCTATCTTGGCCGGAGCACTGCTCGATCGGGACAGAGGCGGCAGTTGATGGGAGGAGGTCCGAGCTTGCGCCGCCCTGTGCAAGTAGAGCCCGGACCGCAAAACATGGAGCGTTCAAGATGAAGAAACTGACTTTGGCGATGACCCTGGCTTTCGGTCTCACGACCGGAACCGCTATGGCAGCCTCCGCCTGGACCGGCGGCGACGACCAGGAGACCAACCCGCTCGCCTGCGATGCAACGCCTGCAACGATGGCAGCCAAACCCTATGATGGTGGGGCGCCAACCAGCCCGCCTGACCGCAAGGATAAGAAGATCACCGTTGTCGATATTCCCAAACTGATCGGCATTGGTTACTTCAACGCCACCTCGAAAGGCATCGCCGATGCTGCCGCTGAACTCGGCAACGTCGATGCCAAGACCGACGGCCCCACCAAGGCCAACATCGATGAGCAGATTACGTTCATCGACAACTACATAACGTCCGGCGTCGATGGCATCCTGTTCGCCGCCAACGATCCGGTGGCCATCGCTCCGGTGCTGAAGAAAGCCCTGGCCGCCGGCATCAACGTTGTTGGTTATGACGCCAACTCAACGCCGGATGCCCGCCAGTGGTTCGTCAACCAGGCCCAGTTCAATGGTATCGCCAAGGGACTGGTCGACAACATGGCGAAGGAAATCGGCGAGGAAGGCGCATTTGCCATCGTAACCTCGACCTTCACCACGCCCAACCAGGCCCGCTGGATCGCCGAAATGGCGGCCTATACCGCCGCCTGCCATCCCAAGATGAAGTGGCTCGAAACCGTTGAGGCCCAGGAAGACAACACCTTGTCGTTCAACCAGGCGACCACCCTCATCAACAAGTATGGTGACGAACTTAAAGGCATCTTCGGCATGACGTCGGTGGCAACACCTGCCTCCGCCGAAGCTGTGACCCAGGCCAAGAAGTGCGGCTCGATCGCCATCGTCGGCCTCGCCACGCCAAACGCCATGAAGCCCTATGTGAAGGCCGATTGCGTGAAGTCGGTGGTGCTGTGGAACCCGGTCGATCTCGGTTACGCCGCCATGCAGGTTCTGCGCGCGGTCGCCGATGGTTCGCTGCAAGCAGGCGCGACCTCGGTCAAGGCCGGCAAGCTGGGTGAGCTGCAAGTGATTAACGGCTCCGAGATTCTGCTCGGCGCGCCCTACACCTTCACCAAGGAAAATATCGATCAGTTCGATTTCTGATCGGCATACGCCACCAACCAAGCGCGCCGGGAGAACTCCCCCGGCGCGTTGGACTTCCTGAATATTATCCCCGATCAGCCAGTCCCCAAGTTCTACGCTTGATTGAGCTGGCCGCTTAGCCCCGGCATTGCGAATCCGCTGCCTGCGAGTGCCGTGACGAGAGTCTCGGTTTGGGCATCACTCAAGCTGACCAGCGGGGGCCGTGTTTTCGAGAAACCTGGGTACCGCCCGTGCCGCGCGGCGGCGGCCTTGAGTGCGGCAATCATCGGCTGCGATTCGAAGATGCCGCGAATCGAATTGATGGCACTTTGCCGGGCTTCGGCCTCGGGTGTTCGCCATTCCTGATAGAGCCTGTCGATAGCGGCGGGGTTGACATTGGCACAGGCGGAAATACATCCAGCACCGCCATTGCGCATCGTCTCAAGCAAAAACGACTCGCTGCCGCAAAACATCCGCAACTGCGGAAACGCGCGCATGATAGCAAGCGTATTAGCCATATCCCCGGAAGAATCCTTGAGACCGGCGATGGTTCCCGGATAACGGGCAAGCAGCCGGCCGATGAGCGCCAGGCTGACCGGCACGCCGGATAATTTTGGAATGTGATAGAGGCAGATCTTGAGCCTGCGATCGCCGACCCGTTCGATCACTTCGGAATAACTCGCGAACACTCCATCGTCGCTCACAGTCTTGTAGTAGAACGGCGGCAACATCAGCACGGCAGCAGCCCCCGCATTCACCGCCGCCCGCGTCAGCGCAATCGTATCTGGCAAAGCGCAGGTTCCCGTACCGGGCATCAGCCTCGACCCGGGAATGCCCGCCGCCACGAGAGTGTCGAGAAGCTCGAGCCGTTCTGCGACCGAGAGTGAATTGGCTTCCGAATTGGTGCCGAAGATGGCGAGGCCGGCGTTATTCGCCAGGAGCCACCGGCAAAACCGCAAGTGGGCAGGCTTGTCGATCGAGAGATCACTGTTGAACGGCGTCAACACCGGGGCGAACACTCCTGATAGTAGTTCGGCTGACATTGCAATTTTCCTCAATCGGCAACTTAAGGCCGTGGTTGTTAGGCCAAAATTATCACTCGCCCAAACATTTTATCAGCGGTAAAGCGCCGCGACCTCAAAGCTCTGATGAAGAATGTGGGACTGAGGCCTGTAAGCCTGCTGCCAACACCCGGCGGGTTGATCCCGGCCGCGTGGCGCGCTGGGCGCTCGGCTATCTCAAATCCATTGAAAAACCGCTGAAATGAAGAAAATCGAAAGTCTCGCAATGAGGACTATTACCGCACATCAACATTTTCACAAGGTAGCCGCTGCCGATCCTATGCTTTCCGCGCCATCAAGTGTGAACACCGCGCCAGAGGCGTAGGCGGCCTCATCCGATGCGAGATAGACATAGAGGCCGGCGATTTCTTCGGGCCGCGCGTGCCTTCGCATTGGAATGATGCCGTTCACCTGCCGCAGCATTTCGGCACTGTATTCAGCCTCCTGCATCGGCGTCAATGTATATCCTGGATTTACCGCGTTCACCCTGATCTTGGGCGCAAGCTCGATAGCCATGGTTCGCATCATGGCGAGCAGGGCTCCTTTGCTGGCATTGTAGTCGGCATAGCGCCGGTAACCGACGACGCCCGATGTGGATGCGGTCATCAAAATGGCACCGCCGTTTCCCGGCATCATGTGGCGGGCCGCAAGCTGGCTGGGATAGAATACGCCATGGACATTCACCCGCATGATGCGGTCAAAATCCGCGCGATCAATATCGAGAAAATCATGGCGCACCGAAATTCCGGCATTGCAAATCAGCACATCTAGGCCGCCGAGTGCGGCGAGCGATCGCCCGAAGGCCGCATCGACTTCAATGGGATCGGCCACATCCACGCATACGGCGGCCGCGAGTGCAGGAAGTTCCGCTTCAATCGCCGCGGCGTTTTTCCTGTTGTGGCACCAGACGCAGACGGTAGCTCCCTCGTCGAGAAATCGCCGGGCAATGGCCGCGCCAATTCCGGTGGAGCCACCGGTAATGATGACTCTCTTACCTTCCAATCTTCGCATGAGTATATTCCTCTCAGATAACGTAGCCGCGCGGTACCGGATCAAACATGCGCAGCACTTGTTGGCCGCTGCCGCATTCGACGATTGCCGAAAGCGAGGGGGCTGCCGCGTTGGTGACCATGATGTCGAGGTTCAAGATCCGGAAAATATGGCGCAGCCTCTCCGGCTCGGGCGAGCCGGCCTCGGGCTTCACGAGCCGGCCGCCGCGCGGTGCTGTTTGCGCCGGGTGCTCGCCGTTCATCCAGTCGATGAAGAAAGGGACGAGAGCTCCAAATC
>JANLWG010000032.1:0-2603 GCA_031364405.1 Hyphomicrobiales bacterium | reverse complement strand
TTATTTCTCAATTGGACTGCGTGAGCCCCGGCTCCGGCACTCCCCTCCGCCTCTCTTGCCGAGGCCGCCACCGGAAGCCGGTTTCGCCTTCCCAATTTTTGTCATCCCCGGACTTGTTCCGGGGACCCATGGTGCAACCGGCCTGGCGTTGCAATTTGCTGCACCATGGGTCACCGGACTAAATCCGGCGATGACAGATGGGGGACCATTGAGCAACGGTCAATTTCAAGCGCATATTTCCTCATCGCTCTCCCCCGGCCCGCGATGCTTGACCTATTCATGCTGCAGTGCCAAACACCGCGCCAATCATGATTGACACCGCCCACATCCGAAATTTCGCCATCATTGCCCATATCGACCACGGTAAATCGACGCTCGCCGACCGGCTGATCCAGCTGTGCGGCGCCGTCGCCGAGCGTGACATGGTCAACCAGATCCTCGATTCGATGGATTTGGAGCGCGAGCGCGGCATCACCATCAAGGCCAACACCGTCCGCCTCGATTACACCGCCAGGAACGGCGAAAAATATGTGTTGAACCTGATCGACACGCCGGGCCATGTGGATTTCGCCTATGAGGTCTCGCGTTCGCTGGCGGCCTGCGAGGGCTCGCTGCTGGTGGTCGATGCCAGCCAGGGTGTCGAGGCCCAGACCCTGGCCAACGTCTATCAGGCGATCAACAACCACCACGAGATTGTGCCGGTTCTCAACAAGGTCGATCTGCCCGCCGCCGAGCCCGAGCGCATCCGCCAGCAGATCGAAGATGTGATCGGTATCGATGCCTCGGGCGCGGTCTTGATTTCGGCCAAGACCGGACTGGGTGTGCCCAATGTGCTGGAAGCCATCGTCCATCACCTGCCAGCTCCCAAGGGCGACCGCGACAAGCCTCTGAAAGCCCTGCTGGTCGACAGCTGGTACGACGCCTATCTCGGTGTTGTCGTCCTGGTGCGCATTATCGATGGCGTGATGAAGAAGGGCCAGCGCATCAAGCTGGTTTCGACCAACGCGGTCTATCAACTCGACCGGGTCGGTGTCTCGCGGCCCAAGCGCGAAATGGTTGATGAATTGGGGCCCGGTGAAATCGGTTTCTTCACCGCCTCGATCAAGCAGGTGGCCGACACCCGGGTGGGCGACACGGTGGTCGATGACCGGGCTCCGGAAGTAACGCCGCTTCCCGGTTTCCGCCCGGCCCAGGCCGTGGTGTTTGCCGGATTCTTCCCCGTCGATGCCGCACGCTTCGAGGATTTGCGCGAGGCGATGGGCAGGCTCAGGCTCAATGACGCAAGCTTCTCCTACGACATGGAATCATCGGCTGCCCTTGGTTTCGGCTTCCGCTGCGGGTTTCTCGGGCTTCTCCATCTCGAAATCATCCGTGAACGGATCGAGCGCGAATTCAACGTCGATATTATCACGACAGCACCAAGCGTTATCTACAAGGTGAACCTGCGCGATGGCCGCCAGATCGAATTGCATAATCCCGTCGATCTCCCCGACCAGACGCTGATCCTGTCGATCGAGGAACCATGGATCGAGGCGACCATCCTGGTTCCCGATGAATATCTGGGCTCGATCCTCAAGCTCTGCGAAGACCGGCGTGGCCGCCAGAAGCAACTCACCTACGCGGGTTCGCGCGCCATGGTGGTCTATGAATTGCCGCTCAACGAAGTGGTATTCGATTTTTATGACCGGCTGAAATCGGTGAGCCGCGGCTATGCCAGCTTTGACTACAAGCTCAGCAGCTACGCGGACGGCGATCTCGTCCGCCTGGGGATTCTGGTCAATGCCGAACCCGTTGATGCGCTGGCGATGATTGTCCACCGGGCGCGGGCCGAACAGCGCGGCCGGGTGATGTGCGAAAAACTGAAAGACCTGATCCCCCGCCACATGTTCCAGGTGCCGATCCAGGCCGCCATCGGCGGCAAGATCGTGGCGCGTGAAACCCTGTCGGCGCTGCGCAAGGATGTGACGTCGAAGTGCTACGGCGGCGACATCAGCCGCAAGCGCAAGCTTCTCGACAAGCAGAAGGAAGGCAAGAAAAAGATGCGGCAGTTCGGCAAGGTCGAAATCCCGCAGGAAGCCTTCATCGCGGCGCTCAAGATGGATGAGAATTAACCCCCTGTGCACCCATGTGGCAGCGAATTTGCTTCGCCTGCCTTCATCGAATGCAATCCGTCCCATGCCGGGACGCTACCGGAGTTAACCATGCCGCAAGCCGCCAAGGCCTCCCGCGTCGATTGGGTCGACTATGCCAAGGGCATCTGCATCATTCTCGTGGTCATGATGCATTCGACGCTGGGGGTGGAAAAAGCGGCGGGCGGAATTTCCTGGCTTAACGGCTTCATCGAATGGGCAAGGCCCTTCCGCATGCCGGATTTCTTCCTGATCTCCGGCCTGTTCCTGGCCTCGCGCGTTAACCGGCCATGGCGTGAATTTCTCGACAGCAAGGTTTTGCACTTTGTCTATTTCTACCTGCTGTGGATGACCATCCAATTCGCCGCCAAGGGCTACGGCATTTACCAGGCCGATGGCCCCGGCGGCATGTTGCAGGCCTTTGCCATGGGGTTTGTTGAACCCTTCGGCTCACTGTGGTTCTTTTACATGCTG
>JANLWG010000001.1:0-3970 GCA_031364405.1 Hyphomicrobiales bacterium | reverse complement strand
CATTGAAGCCGTACCAGCCGAAGAGCAACAGTCCGGTACCGGTGAGGGTGAAGGTGAGGTTGTGAGGTGTCAAGGCATCCTTGCCATAACCCACGCGCTTGCCGAGCATGAGGGCGCAGACAAGTCCTGCAACACCTGCGTTGATATGAACAACTGTGCCGCCGGCAAAATCGATAGCGCCCCAGTTGAACAGATAGCCGTTGGTGGCATCTACCGCCGTACGGTAAACCGAGAGGATTGCGCTCTTGGCGTCGTCGGTTGTCGCCGCAGCAAGGTCAGCCAAAAACTTCTTTGCCGCATCTTCGCCGAGTACCGAGGAGATGTAGCTAAGATTATCGGCGTTGAGCGTGTAGGCGTCGGGACCCGCCCAGAACCACACCATGTGGGCCATCGGAAGATAAGCGAAGGTAAACCAGATCACCATGAACAGGACAACCGCCGAGAACTTCATGCGTTCAGCAAAGGCGCCAACGATGAGGGCGGGGGTTATGCAGGCGAAAGTCATCTGGAAAATGACAAAGCACATTTCCGGAATGTTGGTTTCCTTCGAGAAGGTTCCGATTTCGGAGGCCGGGGTGACAATTCCCAGGAATGCCTTGGAGAAGCCGCCGATGAAGGGGGTGAGCCCTGCAGACGTATTGCCGGTGAAAGCCAGCGAATAGCCGTAGAGGACCCACAGGATCGAGATGATGCTGAAAATAACGAAGACCTGCATCAATACCGACAACACGTTCTTGCTGCGGACGAGGCCGCCATAAAACAATGCGAGGCCGGGAATGGTCATCAGGACGACGAAGGCTGTTGCCGTCAGCATCCAGGCCGTATCGCCCTTGTTGACGGTAGCAGCTGCTTCCGCGATCGAAGCCGGCAGCAATGCAGAGAGCATCAGTCCTGCCGGCGTTACACAGGCGAGCCTGCGCGAAATACCAGGTAACATCATTTCCGTTAATCCTCCATTCCCACTGTTAGAGAGCCGCCTGGCCGGTTTCGCCGGTGCGGATGCGCACGGCCTGGTCGAGCGGCAAGATGAATATTTTCCCGTCGCCGATTTGCCCGGTCTGACCAGCGACCTGAATGGCTTCGACGACGCGGTCGACGATGGTTTCGTCAACTGCCAGCTCGAGCTTCACCTTCGGCACAAAACTCACGGTGTATTCAGCACCGCGGTAGAACTCTGTATGACCGCGCTGGCGGCCGTGACCCTTCACTTCAGTCACGGTGATTCCCTGAACGCCAATCACTCCCAAGGCTTCACGAACCTCCTCAAATTTGAACGGCTTGATTACTGCAATTATGTATTTCATTCCTGTCTCCCAAGCGCTGATGTTGCGTTACAAATCAAGAAACGTGCCAATTCCAGAAACTGTCTTAACATATGGAAAACACGAGTATTTCCGCGATAAATGAATTTTGGTATGACATCGAATTGACTATTTTTTGATCATTACTATTGTTCTGACTAATTTTTCATCAGACGATTTCCAGCATTCATCCGCGACCTCTCGGCCCTTGCATCGGTACCGAAAATTGCGCCATCAACAAACATGGCAAAAAAATCCGATGTAATCGTCGTCGGTGCGGCATTGAACGGACTGGCGGCCGCCCTTGCGCTCGGGGGCTCCCAAATCCGCCGCCCATTGGAAGTTCTCGTCGTCGACGCCAAGCATCCTGAATCATTTGTAACGTCGACCTTCGATGGGCGGGCATCAGCCATCTCGGCCACGGCGTGCAAGATGTTTGAAGTTCTGGGTGTCTGGGCGGCCATCGCGCCTGAAGCCCAAGCGATGAGCGAGATTATCGTGACCGATGCAAGGCCGGGCGAAAAGGCGCGGCCAACGCTCTTGCACTTTGACGAAGATGACATGCCGGGAAGACCATCAGCCCATATGGTCGAGAACCGGCATCTCTATTCCTGCCTGCTGCAATGCGCCAAAGAATCGCCCCATATCAGCTTTGCAACCGGAACGCCGGTGACGGGTTACAGCTTCGGTCCCGGCCTCGCTCAAGTGAAGCTGGCCGATGGTACTGACCACCGGGCCAATCTCATCATCGCTGCCGATGGCCGGAATTCACCGGCGCGGGAAACTGCCGGCATTGCCATGCGCGGCTGGACTTACGACCAGATGGGAATCGTGGTGACCGTTGAACATCACCTCCCCCACAATGGCCGGGCTGAAGAACATTTCACGCCTTCAGGGCCCTTCGCCACTCTGCCGCTTACCGGAAACCGCTCATCGCTGGTGTGGACTGAACGCAAAGTGGACGCCGAGCGCATCTTGTCGCTGGTGGACGAGGATTTTCTGCACGAGCTTGCTCTGCGGTTTGGCGATCATCTCGGTGGTGTGCGAGTTATCAGCGGACGGCATGGATATCCCTTGGCGCTTTTCGTCGCGCAGGAATTCATTGCCCAGCGCCTCGCACTGGTCGGGGATGCGGCGCATATTCTGCATCCGCTTGCCGGCCTTGGTTTCAATCTCGGCCTGCGCGATGTCGCCGCCCTGGCCGAATGCGTTCACGATGCCGTTTCCTTAGGGTTCGATCCCGGAAGTAATTCTGTACTGCAACGCTATTCTGTATGGCGACGCTTCGACACTGTGTTGACAGCTGCCGCCATGGATGGCCTCAACCGGCTCTTTGCCAATGACAATGCGTTGATCAGGTTGCTGCGCGATACAGGCCTTACCGTCGTGAACCGCCTTCCCGCCCTCAAATACCATTTCGTCAATGAAGCGGCGGGACAAGCCGGTGCGCTGCCGAAATTACTGCGAGGCGAAAGACTCTAACCGCGCGAACGGTGTTCACTTTCCAGCTTGGCCAGGTACGCATTCCAGATAGTCTCTTGTTCGCGCCCTAGCTTGGCGAGATAGTCCCACGTATAGAGTCCGGTATTGTGACCATCGGCGAAAATGACGCGGATAGCATAGGTCCCCACTGGTTCAAGCCGCAGAATGATAACATTGCGTTTGCCAAATACCAGTTGCTCTTGACCCGGCCCGTGCCCCTTCACTTCGGCGCTCGGGCTCTCCACTCTCAAATATTCGGCCGGGAGTTCATAGGATTGTCCATCATCGAAAGCGACTGTCAAAGTCAGGCCATTTTTTGCCAACCGCAGTTCTACCGGCCAAGGCTCACTCATCGCCAAGTTCGCGGGCTTCGTCAGGTAACATAATGGCGATGCCATCCCTGATCGGGTAGGCGAGCCGTGCCGTGCGCGAGATCAACTCGTGGCGCTCGCGGTCATAGTGCAGCGGCATCTTGGTGACCGGGCACACCATCAAGTCAAGCAATTTGGGATCGGCCTCGCGTTGCATGGTCATAATCAGCCTATTGCAGCCGGGTGTTGTTGCCGCGTGCGGCGCGGGCGAGTGCTATCTCCGTAAGCGCCACAAGCACATCAGCGCGAGTCTTGAGGTCGGGTGCTTCAAGCAGGGCTTGCTTTTCTTTCGACGCATAGGGTGCCAGCTGCGACAGGGTATTGACTAGAACTTCCGTCGAAGCGGCGTCCACCTGGTCCCAATCGGCGTTCATATCGTTGGCGTTGAGATAATCCCGGAACGCCTTGAGCAGTGCCGGCCGGTTTACTTCCGCTGCCCCAAGATCGGAAACCAGATCGACGGCATAGGGATGATAATTGGCGATCACCTGGCGATAAGGCGTGCCGGTATCAAGTTCCTCATCGATGGTGAAACGGCTGACGCCGGTCAGTGTAATGAGAATGCGATTATCAGGCGTTTCGGCATAGGCGGTAATACGGCCAGCACAACCAACCGCCATTAGCGGCGGGCGGTCATTCTTCTCAGTATCGGCTACCGGCTGAATAACGCCGATCAGGCGGTCACCGGCCAGTGCGTCCGACACCATTTCGAGATAGCGCGGTTCAAAGATGTTGAGCGGCAGGTCGGCGCGCGGCAGCAGCAAGGCTCCCGGCAACGGAAACACCGGCAAGCGCTGCGGCAGATCGGCCGGACTC
>JANLWG010000401.1:0-6902 GCA_031364405.1 Hyphomicrobiales bacterium | reverse complement strand
GTAACAATCCCTTTACTTCATCGATGACCATGACGTCAGCTAGCCGCGCGATCGGCCGTGGCCTGTCGCGGGTCGAGGCAGCAAATGGCACGGTCATCAGCTTTGCCGCCAAGGAGGGCACCACTGCTTCTGACGGCGATGGCCGCAACAGCCCGTTCACCGCGGCCCTGCTGGCCAACATCACCAAGCCCGGCCTGGAGCTACAGTTCCTGCTGCGCAAGATCCGCGACAATGTCATGGCTTCCACCCGTGGGGCGCAGGAGCCCTATGTCTCGGCGTCGCTGTCGAGTGAGGAGATTTATCTGGTGCCGCCGCTGACCAGCAGCATCCCTCCCGAACCAAGCGCCACGCCAGTCGCTCCAGTAGTGCCTCAGGTTCAAGCCCCCGCAGCAAGTGCCCAAGATGACTGGGACGCGGTAAAGACGAGCAACAGTGAGGCAGCGATCACGGCCTTTATCGCCACACATGGCGACAATAAGATGTATCGGGCGTTGGCAGAGGAACGGCTTGCGACCCTCAAATCTCAACAGACACAATTGCCAAATCCGGCATTGCCTGAGGAGAAGCCAAAAAAGCAGGACAAGAATGTTGCCAAGCCGGCCCCGATAACCAAAACCAAACCAGTTGCCAAAGCCGAACCCAACGCCAAACCTTCGCAAGGCGGGCGCCCGGATGCAAATAAATACGCACGTGCTAATAATTTACAACGCAAGATCACTAACAACAGGGCCGTCGTTGAGACAAAATTCGGCACGTTGGTTTGCAATTGGCGTTGGGGAGCAGGAGGGGCGAACGATGGTCTCACTTGTTTCTGGAGATAAATTGCCGCACCTGCGGGGGAATATCGATGATCGCTTCCTGCGCAACAAAAGCAGGCAATTGCGGCTGCATCCGCGCAAGGCCCATGTTTCCTTGGACGCCAACCGCCGCAGACTGCCTGAAAGCAAAGTCAGCCGATTTCGCAATAGGTGGTTCAAGAGGCAACGTTACCAAGCCCGCACGAATAGCCGTTGACGAATGCAGAAACTACTTCCTCAACGCAGGATGAGGGACAATACAAAGTCATTCCGCTCTAACTGAGGTAACCTATTGCAACCTGGCTAGCGCATCGTTCCTGACATATCCTATCAACACTCCGCCTCGCGCGAAACTTGCCCATCCGTCTTGTTCTTTTACAACGGTAACGCTGGTGCCTGCGGCAAGTTGCATCAGCACCCGCGCATTGTCGTTCGCAGCCTCGTGCACATCTGCGACGCGGATTACCACATGCGACGGCCGGCTGGGAATCGCGTCATCGCCCGCCGATGGCGCCAGATCAGGCGAGAACTCAACAAGGGGAAAATTTTCGCCGACAATCCGCATTTGCGGCACTTGCCGGAAGCTGAACTTGTCATGGGAAATCTTCGGGACCTGCTCGCCGAGGTAGCTTGCAATTTCGGTTATTTCCAGTAGCTGGTCCTGGTCGCTATCGGCATCGCGCAATGCGCTCAACAGGGCATAGGCGAACACGCCGTGGCCGTGGTAGCCCTCGAGCGCCGGGCCGATATCGGTCGCCGCTGAAAAGATCGAGCGGCCGGTGGCCTCATTCAGCCGATCGACAGCCGCAAGCCGGTCAAGCCCGCCCCTGAGGGCGGTGTCGCCTGTCAGCGTACCGCTTTCGCATGTATCGAACATCACGATCGACTTTTTTGCTGGAATCAAGGACAGCCACTCCTGCCAGGTCGCCTGATTGATGCCGTTTACCGACAAAGAGGCAGGCCCATCGAACTTGAAATCCTGCGGAATGAAATAATACTTGCCGTCTTCCGTCTTGCCGTGGCCGGCGACATAAAGCATGAACACGTCATAGGTATGCATCGAGGCGGAAATTTTCTGGAATAATTTCTGAAGCGACGGGCGCGTTGCTTTTTGATCCAGAACCAGATGTACTTCGACGGCTTCATACAGTTTGCCCGCCGCCTTTCCGAAAGCAGCGCCCACGCCTTCGGCATCGGCCTTCGCATAACGCAACTGCAAGCGGCTATCGAAATAGTCGTCGATGCCAATGGAAACCAGAAACAGTTTGGGCTTTCTCTGTTTACCGCTATTTTCCCAGCGCACGCTGATGCTTGCAGTATCGGAGGATTGCGTATTGGTACTGTTGAACGCAACCACTTCAATCACATTCTGATCAGCGTCCAGGAGCAAGGTGGCGTCAACCGGTGTTCCCTTGACCGGGGCCAGCCCACGGGCACGGTTGATATCCTGAATTGCCCGCGTAATTCCATTTACCCGCCATTCCAATCGTCCGATACCGCCACCAGTGTCCGTCAACAAAGCACGCACGGTCACAAGCTCAGACGCAGACTGCACATTGTCCGCAGGTGAAACGATCTGCAGCGCCGGTGCGCCGCCTTCCGCCTGAATTGCCCTCAGATCGAGCTTGCGCGCCGCTTCCGCCACGGCTTTATCAGGATCTCCGCGCAAAGACTCCGCGACGAGGTCAGGCCGGTACAGCGACTGAAAGAAATTACCGACAGGATGAACATCGGTCAAACCGAAGCGTACATAGGCACGGTTCCGGGTCTCCTTCGAGCCGGCAAAAAAGCCCTGTGGCGTCCGGGCAATTGCCGCGCCATCTTCGAACAAGATGGTGGACGCGAGAAGTTCGACTGTCTCACCGCTTACTCTGTAGTACTTGACCTCGCCATCCTCACCCACTGTTGCGATCTTGTTGAGCCCATTCAGGGCATAAATTTTGATCACCCTGTCAAGATGCGGTTGCGGAAAATCGATGAGATTCCCGGTTTGGGTGTCGTTCAATTGCACTTTACCATTTAATGAAATGATTTGGTGCCGGCCGTTAAACACGACACCGTTGCTGCCGCGGCCGGCGTAGTAGTTGGTCCTGGTCTTGCCGCCACCATAGAGGCTGCGAATTTTGCCGTTTGCGTAGGAAAGAATTTCGCCCGCAGAAACGGAGGAAACCCCCAACCAAAACTCACCCGGTGAGTCGCCAACAGGGGCGATGAAATTGCCGCCGCCTTTGTAGTATTCAGTGGCGGAAGTATAGTGCCGGTTTTCTCGGGCAATCACTGTTCTTTTGGTTGCTATATCAAAAACATACGTGCTCCAGGAGGCCAACATGAGCCGGCTCTCTTCGTCCACGAAAGCAATCGGTGCTCCAATTTTTATTACCGGTATCTTGAATTTAGCAAGGGTCTTACCACTTTCCAGATCGAAGACGAATGTGTGATCGAAGGTTAAAACGCCAAGTCTTCGGCCACTCGGCGAGATCACGGCAGCATCGATAGAGCCGTCGATGGTCTTCTCGGCGTCGAGCCGCAATTTGCTTGAGCCCGAAGTTAGATCGGCCTCCACGACATGGCCGTACTGGTCAATAGCCAGAATGCGGTTCCCAGAGAGGTAATGCAGCGCCTTTATCTCGCCGGACATATTCTGGAGCACGACCCGTTTCTCGGGAAGCGCGGTTTCGTTGTTGACGATCGTGATTGCGCCTTGGGAAGCGACCGCCATGGACCGGCGATCGGGCGACAGCGCGGCGGCAGTCGCATCAATGATGGAAGCATCAACTTCGCCGATCCGGCGGCCAGTGCCAATGTCCAGGGCTTGCAGCTCGCCCGACTTGACGTAAATGAGACGGTTGCGCGCTTCATCAACATAAAGATTGTCGTACTCAAGATCGCGTGCGACCGTATCCAGCTTGCCCGAAGCGATATCCCACAGAACATACTGTCTTGCGCCATCGGCTTCTTTCAAAAATCCGATTTTGCGGTTTTGATCGAAGAAATCCATGGCATATGATTGAAAACCCTCTGTTTCAACTTCGTACAAAATCTTGCCGCTGGCCGTTTCTCGAACTTCGAGAACTGTCTTCTTGCCATGAGGCCGCGCGAGTACGATAAGTTTTCCGTCCGGCGACAGTTTCGCGTACTCCACGGCATAGCTCCAGAGCTGCCTGCCATTCTCAACATCAAGCACGAGGACTTCATTATTGTCACTATCGTTCGAAACCGACAGTGCGTAAGGGCCGGTGGAAACCTCAAACCAGCCCAATACGGAAACCTTCTTGTGCCTGCCAATTTTCTTGAGTGAGAGCTTGGCGCTTTTACTGGCCGCGTAGATGGCCCCATCCTCAAATATCTTGACGAGAAACTTGCCCGTGGAAGACTGAAATGCTGAGTATGAGACGGCCCGGTCGCCTATGTCGAGCAGAGCAATATCGCGTTGCTGGTCGCTAAAGAGATCGCGCCAAAGAAATCCGTCATTGTATCGCTCGATGACCGCACTTGCACCAAGATCGACGCCCACTACCTCCAGAGCCCCGCTCGCTCTGCTATAGAACGGGCGCAAATTATCGAGTCGGTAGAAAAGTTGCTCCTGGAGATTGCCAATCACCGCAACACCATTCTTCTCGTCAAAAAACAGGGACGGATTGTATCCAATCCGTCTGGCGGTGGTTAGCTGCCCGGTATCGGCTTTCCCGCGTTCTTCCTGCAATTTTTTCTCGAAAGCCGCCTTCAGCAATTCCAGCGACTTCTCCGGCGAACTATCCGAGTCAGCGTTCTGTTCTGCAAGGAACTCGCCAAGTGCCGCGCGGGTTTTATTGTCAAGCTTGGCCGAATAGCCGGATTTGCCAAGCGCCCATAGCAGACGGCTGATTTCTTGTTCTGTCGTGGCTGCATGGGCCGGTACAAAGGAAATGCAGAAGGCGGCAAGAACCATCAGCCAAAACAATCGAACTCGACCAAGCAATGGCTTCTTCATGGTAGGGTTGGCCCTTTCCAAACATGCTTGCGATGCAGGGCGATCAGGTGAGGTGTCTTCTTGTTAGCACGCGCCGCACTCCGCCATGAGTGAACAAGATCACTTTGCAAATACTTGACGATAATATACGCTGAGTCAATTCGGCCCGCCGGTGTTGCCCAATTTGCAGGTACCCCTGCTTTACGTGATCGTGTGCCATGACCAGGAGCGCCCCATGAATCGCCTCCGCATTCTTGTCAGCCTGCTTGTCCTGATCTGGCTTGCCTCGGCCCCCGCCCTCGCCGAAAAACGGGTGGCGCTGGTCATCGGCAACAGTGACTATCAACATGTTCAGCGCCTGCCCAACCCAGTGAATGATGCTGCGGACATGGCCAAAGCTCTCCGCAACATCGGATTCGATGTCACAGAACTCGGCAACCTCGGCCGGGACGACTTTGAAAAGGCCCTCGCAAATTTCTCGGACAATGCGGCCGGCGCCGATCTCGCGGTCGTGTATTTCGCAGGTCACGGCATCGAAGTCGACCGGCAGAACTACCTCATTCCTGTGGACGCCGTTCTGGAAACCGACCGGCGGCTGCGTTTCGAGGCCGTCAATCTTGATGATGTGCTGGGGGCTCTTGACGACGTCAGGGGTGTCCGCGTTGTGCTGATAGATGCCTGCAGAAATAATCCATTCTCAGCGTCGATGAAGTTATCGAAGGCCAGCCGGTCTGTCGGCCGGGGCCTTGCGCGGATCGAGGCCGCGACCGGCACAGTGATCAGCTTCGCCTCCAAGGAAGGCACCATCGCCGCAGACGGCGCAGGCCGCAACAGCCCGTTCACCGCCGCCCTGCTAGCCAACATCGAGGAACCTGGTCTTGAAATCCAATTCCTGATGCGCAAGGTGCGAGATGGCGTCCTCGCCGCCACCGGCAACGAACAGGAACCGTTTATCTCCGCTTCATTGTCGAGCGAGGCCATCTATTTCGTCCCGCCAAAGGAGGGCGCGGCAACGGCCGGGCAGACGGGTATAGGCAGCTCCACAGCGGCAGACGAACTTGTCTGGCGGCAACTTGTTGCAAGCAACGATCCAAACGCGCTTGCATCTTTTGTGAGCGCCTATCCCCAAAGCCAGCACAAGCCCGCCGCCGAAAAAAAGATACAAGAGCTTCGAACCGCGTCCCTCGAAGCAAAATTGACGCCGTTGGCGGGCATTTTCTACTCGCGAACCGATAAATTGGATTTGAGGCAATGGCCTGGCAAGGGCGAGCCTATTATTGGCTCCGTTTCCGGAACAGCGCCCATGGCAGTGCTTGGCCGGATTGCCGGGGCCGATCCAGTGGATCCATCGACGAAGTGGTATAAGCTCAAACTTGAGTCAGGGGTAACAGGATACGCGGATGAACGTTCGGTGTTTAATGAGATCGGCTACAAGACGAGCACATACCTAAAGGAGAGCGTCGAACTGCTCAAGAAAGCCCCAGAAAAAGTCAAGACAGAAAACCGTGGCAAGTTTGTCAAGTACATGGGTGCGTGGTTCACTGGACACGGATTCAACAATCATGAATGTGTAAATAGCGATGGAACATTGCTGATGGGATATGTCAACTTTTACTGGTTTGCCGACAATAAGCGCTATCATTTTAGCCTGAACGATCCTCATGTAATTCATGACTCTACCGTTACCTACTATCGGAAATTCAAATTCAACAGCAAGGGAAATTTTGCAAATCAAACCGCGCAAATCTATAAATTCCAGTTTTCAGACGGCCAATCCGAACTCAACGCTTATCTTTCTGGACACTTCATCTATGACGTGAGTTTTACGAACAAGAACCAGACCATCAACTACAGGTATGGGAAGTCGTGCGGAGACATCGCATCTGTGTTCGAACGAGCCGTTGCACAGTATGAAAAACAATTAGCGAATCTCGAAGCGGAGGCAATCGAATAAAGTTGTTGCCAGCAAGTGACGGGAATTCGGCAGCGGGCCAACGTCGGCCAAGATGGACGGCCTTTGCGACGGCAACCCGCGGCGGCTGAGCCAGTCCGCTCCATAATTCCGCATTCCCGTTCCTTGCCAGCCACACCGGACGCTGTGTGAGCCTCCTCACTTTACTTTGCTGGAGGTTCGCATAACATGAATTCCTGACCGC
>JANLWG010000400.1:0-9355 GCA_031364405.1 Hyphomicrobiales bacterium | reverse complement strand
ACTTTGTTGCGGGTTTGGAAGCCGATATTCTTGGCGGCGACATCAGTGATACAAGCTCTACGATGGCAGCTGGCGTCGGCTTCGACTCATCCGATACGGTCAACTACTACGGTACCCTGCGTGGCCGTATTGGCATTGCGGCCAGCAATATGCTGATCTACGGTACCGGCGGCTTGGCCTTGGGTGATGTCGATTACAGCCTGAGCGGCATAACTGCGGGTGGCGATACCTTGAATATAAGCGACTCGGGGATTTACACCGGCTACACGTTGGGCGGTGGCGCTGAGTATGGCTTCATCGACGGATGGTCGGTAAGAGCCGAATATCTCTATGTAAATTTGGGGGCGGAGACGTTGAGCGCTATCACCAGCCTCGGCAATACGGCCACGACGACTTCCAGCCCTGATTTTCATACAATTCGCATTGGCGCCAACTGGAAGTTCTGATTCCGACACCGGTCATTCGTCCATTTTCGGGGTGATTCGTCATATCCGGCGAGGGGAGAATATTAACATTCCCTCTATTATTCCGGTTGACGTGAAGCAAAATCAGACAGTTCAGGCGGGGCTGTAGCTGTAAGACCCCAAAACTGTTGCAATTCCACAATAGTCACCTGGCATTTCCCGCCGCTCAAGCCTTTGTTCTTTGCACCGCTGGCGAATTGCATTATAAAAAACCCCAATCTTCGATCGTGGGGACTTTGTTCATGAAAAAATTACTCCTTATCGCGGCGGCTGCGGTTCTTACGACGGCAGGCAGTGCAATGGCAGCCGACATGGCAGTGGACCCCGTCTATGATTGGACCGGGTTCTACCTGGGCGCAAACGCCGGTTATGGCTTTGGCGGCGATGATAAAGTCGGGCTTTCTCCGGGTGGCAATGTCGGAGATCTGAAAGTAAACGGAATTTTTGGCGGTGTGCAGGCTGGCTACAATTACCAGATGAATTCGATCGTGCTTGGCATCGAGACGGACATTCAACTTTCAGGCGTCTCCGATGACGACTCGAACGGAAGGTTGGGCAGCTCAAGCAGCGACGTGGATTATTTCGGTACTCTGCGCGGCCGGGCTGGCGTTGCTTTCGACAAGGCACTTATTTACGGTACGGGCGGCTTGGCCTATGCCGGAGTGGATTACAGCATTCAACCCACTGGTATCAACGACAATTACACTGAGGTTGGATACGCCCTCGGCGGCGGCTTGGAATACGCTTTCGATGATGCCTGGACGATGAAGGCCGAGTACCTGTTTATCAACCTTGGCCACAAGGCACTTTCTAGTGGTGGTGTTTCTACCCTTGCAACG
The DNA here is from genome assembly GCA_031364405.1 of Hyphomicrobiales bacterium. Taxonomy (GTDB): domain Bacteria; phylum Pseudomonadota; class Alphaproteobacteria; order Rhizobiales; family Aestuariivirgaceae; genus Aestuariivirga. The sequence goes on along the minus strand of JANLWG010000400.1, from coordinate 8,052 downwards.
CCAAGTTTCCAAACCGTGCGGATTGGCGTCAACTACCGGTTCTGATTGTCCTCCTACGGCGGCTGGACGATTTAGGGGCATCGCGCAAGCGGTGCCCTTTTTGTTTGCTCCGGCAGAACATCACATGCGGAGCAATTCCTGCCGCCGCTAACCACTGGTTAAGCTGTCCATAACCCGCCATTAACCCTAACACTTCATGATGACCCCGAACGGCAATGCAACATTTGTTCTGGGTAAATCGATGAAAAAATTACTTCTTGGTCTGGTTATCGCCGCCTCCATTTCGGTGCCGGCGTCCTCTGCTCTGGCTGCCGATCTTGACGTGCCATTGCGTCCTTCCGACTGGACCGGACTCTATGTTGGCGCGTTCGGCGGCGGGATGTATCTTGACGGAACCTACGACTACACCTGCGCCATCTGTGGACTTGCCGTGACCGATGCAGAGATGAGTGGCACCGGTTATTTCGGCGGCGTGCTCGCCGGTTACAATTATCAGATCGACAGTTTTGTAATTGGCGTTGAAGGCGACTGGGCCTGGGGCAGTGAAATAGCCAGCAACGATGAGGCCGGCGAGTTGACCTCCACGGACTTCGACAATATCGCAACGCTAAGGGCCCGTGCCGGCGTGGCGTTCGACAACACGCTCATCTATGCAACGGGTGGCGTGGCCTTTGTCAACACGACCTTCGGTACGTCCGATTTTGGTGGAGAAAGCGTTTCTGACTCAGCCTGGTTGACGGGCTGGGTCATCGGTGCCGGTATGGAACATGCCTTCACCGACGCGCTGACTGCCCGCCTCGAATACATGTATATTGGCTTGCCCGGGCAGACCTACAGTCTTACCAACTCCGTGCCCAATACCATCGATGTCGACATGGATTTCCACAACATGCAAATGGTTCGCGCCGGTCTCGCCTATAAATTCAATTGGTGGTGATCGCCACTCTTACGCGCCAGCAAGGGGCCGTTTACCGGCCCCTTTTCTTTTGCCGCCATCTGGGCCCCTCATAGATTTCCGGCACCGGATCAAACCCCTCGCCGCCCCACGGATGACAGCGCGAGATGCGCGAAATGGCCAGTATCGAACCCCGCCATGCCCCATGTTTTGCAATGGCGTCACCGGAATATTCCGAACATGTTGGCAAATAACGGCAGCGCCGCCCAATTAGGGCGGATAGTGTAAGCTGGTAGAAGCGGACGAGACCGAGCAGAATGGTTTTCATGATACCTTCCGCCAACATATAGAGTGCAGCATGAGCCCAGCAAAGCCCAACATCCTCTTCGTCATGGCCGACCAGCTGGCCGCGCGGTTCTTGGCCTTCCATGGCCATCCGCTGGTCAAAACGCCCAACCTTTCGCGCCTCGCTTCGGAAGGCGTGGTGTTCGAAAATTGTTACTCGGCCAGCCCGCTGTGCGCGCCAGCCCGGGCCACCGTGATGAACGGCTTGCTGCCATCGCGAACCGGGATTTATGACAACGCCGCCGAGTTCCCCTCCGCCATCCCCACCTGGGCGCACTATTTGCGCATGGCCGGCTACAAGACCTGTCTCTCCGGCAAAATGCACTTTGTTGGCCCCGATCAGCTGCACGGCCTGGAAGAGCGCCTCACCACCGATATTTATCCCGCCGATTTCGGCTGGACTCCCGACTGGCGCCTGAAGCAGGAGCGCATCGACTGGTGGTATCACAACATGACCAGCGTGCTGCAACCGGGCATCGCCGGGATCACCAATCAGCTCGAATTCGACGACGAGGTTGCCTTTCTCGCCATCCGCAAGATCTATGACTACGCCCGCTTCGACCATGACAAGCCGTTCTGCCTGATGGCATCTTTCACCCATCCGCACGATCCCTACGCGGCCCGTGAAGAATTCTGGAACCTCTACCGCGACGAAGATATCGACCTGCCGAAAGTGCCGCGCATGGCCCGGCGCGATCTCGATCCACACAGCCAGCGCCTCTATGATGTATCCGCCATGGCTGACTACTCGGTGACCGAGGCCGATATCCGCGCCGCCCGCCACGGCTACTACGCCAACATCAGTTACGTCGACGATCTCCTCGGTCAGATGATCGATGCCCTTGAAGCCACCGGCAAGCTTGAAAACACGGTGATTGTCTTCACCTCCGACCACGGCGATTTTCTCGGCGAGCGTGGCCTCTGGTACAAGATGTCCTATCTCGAACCATCCGCCCACGTGCCACTGGTCATCTGGTCACCACGGAATTTCGCCAGCCGGCGGGTGAAGGAACCCGTAACCCTCGCCGACATCCTGCCCACACTGGCTGACATTGGCCACGACGGCAAAGCAAAGCTGGCGCGCGAGGTTGACGGCCGCTCACTCTATCCTTTGCTGATGGGTGCCGCTGAAGATAGCCATGCCACGGCCTGGGGTGAATACTTGGCCGAAGGCGCCATCGCCCCCATGTACATGCTGCGCCGGGGCCCGTGGAAATTCATCCACTCGCCCACCGATCCCGATCAGCTGTTCAATCTCATCGACGATCCCGATGAGCTTAAAAATCTTGCGGCGGCACATCCGCTGGCAGGCCGCTTGCGCCACGAGGTCGAAACCAAATTCGACATTTCACGCATTCACGCCGAGGTGCTGCAAAGCCAGCAGTCGCGCCTGATGATGTTCGAGGCGCTGAAGCGCGGCAATCATTTCCCCTGGGACTTCCAACCGCTGCGCGATGCCTCGGAACAATACACCCGTAACCACATGAGCGTCACCGACCGCGACCTGCAATCACGGTTTCCCAGGGCACCCGATATCGGGAGCAAGCGGCGTCAGTAAGCCCGGCCATCTTTCCGCGTCAGCACCCACTTGCCGTCGATCTTCGCACCCTTCATATCGGCATCAGGATAATGCGAGCGCTCATTATTCGAGCGCGTGCCGATTTCAAGATAAGTCGCGGGGCGGTCTGATTTGTTCACCAGGTGATGGCCGTTGGCAACGCCGGCCTTGAAGCCCGCGCACATGCCGGGCGTCAGTGTGTGTTCCCCCGCGCCATCGACCAGGGTTATGATACCATCGAGCACGTAGATGAACTCGTCCTCCTGCTCGTGCCAATGGCGCTGCGATGACCAGGTGCCGGGCGCTAGCGTGGTGAGGTTAACGCCAAACTGCGTGAGGCCGAAATGATCGCCCAGCACCCGCTTTTCGCGGCCCTTGAGAACGGTGGCATAGGGTGGCGGATAAATCGTGGTATTGCGCGCCTCCACATCCAGCGCCCTGAGTACCGCCGGTTTTGCTTCAGCCATTTGCCGCCTCCAATTGTTTTGCCTCGATCTGCCCGACCGCATCCGCCACCGCATCGAAGGTGAGTAGCGTGGAGGCATGGCGGGCCTTGAAATCCCTAACCGGAACAAGGGCTTCGAGATCCGCCCACTTATCCGTGGGAGGCGGGCCATTGTCCTTCAGCATATGGTGCATCTGCCCTTTCAGGGCTTTCAGTTCCGCCCCGGTAGAGCCCACCACATGGCGCGCCATGATCGACGATGAGGCCTGCCCCAACGCACAAGCTTTGACATCATGGCTAAAATCCGTGACCACGCCATCCTTCATTTTAAGATCGACCGTAACCCTGGAACCGCACAAGCGGGAATGGGCCACCGCCGTTGCATCGGGGTTGGCCAGGCGGCCCAGGGCTGGAATATCGGCCGCGAATTCGAGTATCTTCTTATTGTATATCTCGTTGATCATATTCATATCCTAGCTTGTTCGCAGAACACGGCAAGTCCGTCGTTTGCCGATTTGCCTGGAAGGACTTGCCATGATATGGGAGCCGCTAACACCCGGGGAAAGGTCTGCACGGCTTTATTGGGATCACCGGATTTCCCGTCAAGGCCAGGCACATCAACACCAGCAATTTTGAGCGCAGGAAAAATGGACGCCATTATCAAGAAAATTCCCCGCGATGTCGCAGACATTCGCATGACCGCGGTCAAGCGGCCGTCGCCAGAAGAAGCGCAAGCCGCCGTACGCACGCTGCTGGCTTGGGCCGGCGACGATCCCGGCCGCGAAGGTCTGCTTGAAACGCCAAAGCGCGTTGCCAACGCCTTCAGGGAATATTTCGGTGGCTACGACGAAGACCCCATTGAAGCACTGTCGCGTACCTTTGAGGACGTCGGCGGTTATGACGATATCGTCATGCTGCGCGACATCGATTTCAATTCCCACTGCGAGCACCACATAGCGCCCTTCGTGGGCCGCGCCCATGTGGCCTATCTTCCCGCCAACAAGGCGGTTGTCGGTATTTCCAAGCTGGCCCGCGTTGTCGATATCTTCGCCCGCCGCCTGCAGACCCAGGAAACCATGACGGCACAAATTGCCAACTGCATCAACGATGCGTTGACGCCGCATGGTGTCGCCGTGATGCTTGAAGCGGTGCACACCTGCATGTCGATGCGCGGCATTGGCAAGCGCAACGTGGTGACCATCACCACCCAGTTCATGGGCGAGTTCAAAACCAACCCCGTGCTGCAGGCCCGCTTCATGGATCTGGTCCGCTCGCCTTCGGGTGGCTTTTCGCTCTGATGACCGCAAGCCTCGACGAAACCCAAGAGTTTCAGCCGAGGTTCGACTCCAGCGGACTGGTTACAGCAGTGGTGACCGATGCGCGTGACGGCGCCTTGCTCATGGTCGCCCACATGAATGCCGAAGCCCTGCGCCTGACGCTCGAAACCGGGCATACCCATTTCTGGAGCCGCTCACGCGGCGTTCTGTGGAAAAAGGGCGAAACCTCGGGCGAACTTCTCGGCGTCAGCGAAGTCCTCACCGATTGCGATCAGGATGTGCTGCAGGTGAAGGTCATCCCGGGAGGCCACGGTGCCGCCTGCCACACCGGCCGCAAGAGCTGTTTCTACCGGCGCGTGAAAAACGGTAAACTCGAATTCACCACCGACGCGCCGCTGTTCGATCCGAAAGACGTGTACGCGCGCTGACCCCTACCCCGCCGAGGCGATGTAGCTCTTCATAAGTTCGGCTTCGCTTTCGATGGCCTCGATCCTGAACTTCACCACATCGCCGATGGAGATCATGCCCGTGAGCTTGCCCGCTTCCACCACTGGCAGGTGACGGATGCGGTGCTCGGTCATCAGGCCCATGAGTTCTCCTTCGGTATCGCCGGGACCGCAGGTTCTGACCTTTGCTGTCATGAACTCACGTACATGCTTTGTCAGTGCGGCGGCACCGTCACTTGCCAGAGCCCTTACCACGTCCCGCTCTGATACGATGCCTGCGATGGCGCCGGCTTTGTCGACGACGACAACCGCGCCAATGCGGTTCTTGGCGAGAATGCCCGCCACGTCGGACAATGTCTGGGCTGGGCCAACCGTGATAACCGCACGCCCCTTTTGCTTGAGGATCTGAGCAACCGCCATAACGACTCTCCTATCTGTTCAACCGGGCTGGAATATATCATAGCACGATTGCCTCACGAGCGCACTTCGCGATCCCGCAGAAAGTAGAAACCGATGATCCCGCCGATGAACCCGCCGATGTGGGCTTCCCAGGCGATGCCACCCTCGGCCATAAACGAATTGCCGGTGAAGCCGGTGGCCCCCGAGAAAGCCGTGATAGCCAGCCAAACGGCGGTGAAGATCAACGCATTGCGATTGCGCAGCAATTGCGCCAGGCCCAGTGGCTGCGCCAATTGCATACTGCTCGTTGGCCAGCCCACGGCGAGCCGCCCGCTGCCATACATGATGGGAACGGCAGCGCCCATTAACCCTGATACCGCACCCGACGCCCCGATCATCAAATAGGGTTCGCCCCAATGCAGCAAGAGCGTGAGGATGGCTCCGGCAACGGCTGAGAGGGCCGCCAGCAGCAGGAACCGCGGGGCGCCCAGGTAACGGGCCACCACCGTGCCAAAAATCAGCAGCCACAGGCAGTTGAACAGGAGATGGGTCCAGTCGGCGTGCAGCAAGGCATAGGTAAACAGGGTCCACACTTGCGAACCGGGAATCATCGCTACAGCTTCACTGCCATACCGTGCCGCATAAAATGCCAGCGCGTAGTCACTCCACACCCGCCAATCTTCGCCCGCATATTGCAGGGCGGCGTGAATGAGGGTCAGCACCGCGATCACCACCAAAACGATGGCTGGCGCATTGAAGACCGGTGCCTTTGCTTGACGGTCCAGTTCCATGTCATTCGCAGTTTGAGACAAAGCCATCACTTTCCGGTTGGCACGCCCGCTGCACCAGAGAACCCAGGCGTTCACGAATGAGACAGGCGGGCGCGCATGGGTCGCAAGGATAGAGATATGCTGGTTAACGGACTGAATGAAACAAGCCAAGCCCATTCACAGATACTGCACCCGGGCAGCCGCGCCCTGTTCAGTTATTGGGAGAAGATACGGGCCGAAGCGGCAGCCCCCCCGCGCAGCGCTCTGGACCTGAAGCAGCTTCGCGATCTGATCCCCAATCTGATGATTATCGAGCATGAACCCCGCAGCGGTGGTTTTACCTGGCGTCTGGCGGGAGCCCTGATTAACGACTTTTATCGGCGCGATGTCAAAGGCAACAGCGTGGTGAAAGGGTGGGAAAGCTTCGAGGCCAATATTGCCCGCAGCCTGCTCAATGGCGTCATTCAAAAGCTCCAGCCCTGCCTGTTGCGGCTGCGGTTGCGCACCGATCTCGAACAGATAATCGGCGCCGAGATGATCGGGTTGCCGCTGCGGTCCAGCGACGGCAAATCAATCCAGGTTTTCGGTGGCCTGTTCGCCTTTCGGGATACCCTATCCCTGCGCCATCGCCATATCACCGCGATCGAATTGTCAGGGGCCCGCAGCATTTGGACCGAACACCTGCCCGGCGATCCCTTGGCGCGCCAGCTGGGCAAAGCTGACCGGCCGCCGTTCCAGCCATTTCAGATCATCACCGGCGGGCGCCCATCCTGAACGGCAAGCAACCTGTCTTAACCAGCCCTTTACTCTCTTTCCTTTAGGTTGCTCGGTCATGCAATCGGGGGAACTGTAACGTGACCGCAACTGCCAGTGCCCAAGCACTAACCGGTTCGGCTCCGCTTGAACCTGTGCAGCAGACCTTGTTCGGGCGGTTCATGCTGCCGGACATGAGTGAGCATCCCTGCCAGGTTCACACCATTACCATCGATGGCGCCATTTTCATCACTGAACAGATGGTGTCCAGCGGTCAACCCATCGTCGCTTATCTTGAGGAAGTTGGGCGCATTGAAGCCACGTCGTCCGACGTGCTGGAAGGCGGTTTCCGCGTCATATTCTCGCTCACCGGTGCGCGCCGCGACCGGCTGGAATCGCGCCTGCACTGGCTTGTTGAGAAACAGAAAGGCAGTGGAGCCGAGGACCGGCGCCAATTGCGCTACGAGCCCAAGGATGGGCGCTCCCAGCTGACCATGCCCGATGGCCGTGAATATTTCTGCGAAGTCATCGATATTTCGCTCACCGGTGCGGCTATCAAAGTTGATGTAATGCCGAGCCTGGGCACCCAGATCCTGCTCGGCAAAATGCGTGGCCGCGTCGTTCGTTATCTCGAAAACGGCGTCGGCATCGAGTTCGTAAAGCCGCTTGAGCGTACCCAGCTGACCGAACAGGTCCGCTAGCCCCCGGAAATATCTGCGATCTTGGCTTTTCTTCCAGCCCAACTTCGTCATAGACTGAGGTTTGAGAGCGCCCCAATGCGCCACTGGGAGAACGGCGAATGGCCACGGAAAAAACCACCAGAACACTGACCAGCCTGACCGGTATCTACGCCTTCTTCCGGCAGAACCAGACTCCCATAACTTTCCTGTCGCCCACCCCCTACAACATCCTCGGGTTGGGCCGCTGGATCAATCGATTCGAATATATCAACTTTTTTGACAGCTTTGACGGCAGCCACCCCAAAATCACCGTGCCGCGCGAGACGGGTTCCCACGAATTCCGCTCGATCGAAGACGTCAACAACTACCTGCTGCGCCACAGGCAAGTGCGTGCCAAACTGAAAGAGCGCGGCCCCGGCTACCTTCTGCTGGTGATGTTCGACGAGGAAACCGAAGCACTGGCCAAGGAACTGGACCAGAAGAT
>JANLWG010000398.1:0-2056 GCA_031364405.1 Hyphomicrobiales bacterium | reverse complement strand
GTGATAGAGGCGGCAGTGCAAGTCCTCAACCGTATCATCCGCTCCCCGCAGGAATTCAACGCCTACCGCATCGCCTTCGCCCAGCGCCTCGATCTCCGTGATGTCCTTGATCGCGGCTTTGGGTTCGTTTTCATCGCGGTAGCCCGGCGGAAAAGCCCCGCGCCAGCGGGCAATACGCTCGGCCGTAGCGCCTGACGCAAGCAGGGCCTCCTCCAGCTTGTCGTCCCAATTGCGCACGGCCGCCACGACCTTCTGCTCGATTGCGGCGAGATCGGGGGCCAGGGCTCCGCTGCTTTCGAGCGTGATGATGAAATGCACGCGCACCAGGGTGCCTTCGCCGAAGGTTGGCTGGAAGGAGGCGACGCGCCCGCCATAGGCCTCCGCCAGGATTTCACCCACCCTGCGGCGCACTTCGGAATTGAACCTGTCGCGCGGAATGAAGGCGAAGGCCGAGACGAACCGGTCGAACTTGTCATGCCGGCAGAAGAGGCGCGTGCGCGGCCGTTCCTCAAGCCGCAGAACTCCGTGGGCGATGGTCTCCAGGGCTTCGCCGTCGATCTGGAAAAGCTCGTCGCGCGGAAAACTTTCGAGCACCGCGATGAGCGCCTTGCCGGAATGCCCGGATGGTGAAAAACCGCTGGCCTGCACGACCCGGTTGAGCTTGCGCCGGAGGAGGGGAATATCGTTGGGGTTCTGGGTATAGGCCGACGAGGTGAAAAGCCCGACGGTGCGCAATTCGCCGGTCAGTTCGCCAGCGCTGTCGAACAACTTGACGCCGATATAATCCATTGCCGCCCGGCGATGAACGGTGGAGCGCAGGTCCGACTTGGTGATGATGATCGGTGCCGGCTGGCGCAGGAATTCGCGGATCGGCGGCGGCAGGTGCGCGGCCGATGCACCTCTCACCTCTTCCTTCGTGCCATTGCGCAGAATGCCGAGCCCGCTGCCCGGCACCGCGTCGAGCGAGCCTTTCGCGGCACCGCCGGCAAACCGGTATTCGCGCATGCCGAGGAAAGTGAAATGATTGTCGAGCAGCCATTGCAGAAACGCCATCGTCTCGGTGAATTCCTCGATCGGAATCGGCGGCGGGTCCTGCTGATAGCGGTCGATCGCCTCGCGCAGGCGCTGCTGCATGGCGCGCCAGTCGATCACCACTTGGCGCACATCGGCGAAGACGCCGCGCAGATCGGCTTCAAGCGCTGCGGCATCTTCCGCCGGAATGCGCGCGATATGGATATGGATGAAGCTTTCGCGCGTCGCCGTACCATCGGCCGCGGGCTTTGCCGCGATATCGAGGAGTATGCCTGAAAGATCGCGCTTCACCGCCACCACCGGGTGGAGCGCCAGTCTCACTTCATCGCCGCGTTCGGCCAGTAGGCCTATGGCCGAATCGACCAGAAAAGGCATGTCGTCGTTGACGATGTCGATCATTGTGATGTTATTCAGCGCGCCCTCCGGATTGGCGGCCGCAATCTTCGCCCGGCCCGGTTTGCGCTCGGCGAGAAAAGCCAGTCTGCCCTCGACGAGCCGCGCCAGCATCTCGGGCGACGCTCCCAAGAGATCGTCGGGTGGCGCATTCTCAAGCAGCAGGCCGGCGAGTTTCTTGCCCAGTTCGCCCTTCACAAGTTTGCGGGCCGCTTCAGTCACCACAGAGGCCGGTTTGTTGGTTGCCATGCACGAGCTCCTGGCGGGATGGGTCCACCTTGAAAATCTAGGCCGATTGCAACACCCGCGCTACCGGAATGCGAGCCCCGAAGCAGTCCGGCCAACTTCCGCCACCTCGCTCTCCGCCATGACCATCGGCTGTGGCGGCCTTGAAGCTCAGGCCACTGTGGACGCCGGTTCAGATTGGTGCTTTACTACGTCGTGCAATTGGATTTCGCCGCATGAAGTTCAAGAAATCGATAGCGGCGTTTGGACTTGCCGTATGTGTGCTAGCCCAGCCTGCGAAGGCGGAACAATCCAAAGAAAATTGCAAAACATATAGACTGAGTGCGGGCCACGACCGCGCAACATTGGCCGCGACTAATTTCACGATCACCAATGATGGACCTGA
>JANLWG010000303.1:0-6522 GCA_031364405.1 Hyphomicrobiales bacterium | reverse complement strand
TCTTGATCTCGACCAGCTCGGCGGCGCCGAGCTGGAAGTGCATCCGCTCAAAGCCGAGTTTGAGCTCCGCAGTATGCACCTGCATTACATGCTGGCGGGCATTCTATACTACCTGTGGACTCTGCTCCTGACGCCGGTTTTCCCGCGCTACATGTCGCACCGCGATCTCAGCATCGTTGGCGAGGCGGCCCTGTGGCTTGGCCGTATTTTCTCCTGGCCACTGCGCCGCAACCGCACAGCACGCGCGCTGCGGGCAATTGAGCGTCTCAACCGGCCAGTTCATCTGGTGCTGTTGCAACTCAACGGTGATTCACAAATCAGGGAGCACAGCCGGTTTTCCTCGGTGCGCGAGTTCGTTGAATTTTGCATGGCGGAGTTCGCCGCAAGCCGCCCGGCTGATTCGCTTCTGGTCTTCAAGAATCATCCCATTGACAATGGCGTCGTCAACCTCGCTCGCCTGATCCGCGAAGAAACCCAGCGCCACGGGCTTCACAATCGCATCTTCTTCGTCGAGACCGGCAAGCTGGTGCCACTGTTGGAAAGATCGATTTCGGTTACCGCAATCAATTCAACCGCCTGCCATCAGGCCCTGCGTCGCGGCATCCCGACGATGGTGCTGGGCCGGGCGGTATTCAATCACCCGCAGATCGTACCCAACATGCGGCTTGCTGATTTCTTCCGCCTGCGGCCACGCAAGAACATTGGCGACTACGAAAAGCTGGTAAACCTGCTGCGGCATACCTGCCAGGTCAATGGCGGATTTTACAGCCGGCAGGGACGCCAGTATCTGTTGCCAGCCCTCGTCGAAAGGATGCTGAACGAGCCTGTGCTGCCATCGGTATTTGCGATTTCCACTGGCCAGGAGTCCTCCGCCAAGAAGGTTTCTTGAGCCCGGCCACGCCTAGGAGTTCATGCGGCGGGCTCATGGGCAACCGAGTATTCCGATGAGTGAATCCCTGAGCGGTCCCGTTCATGTTTTTTCGCTGGGGCTCTGGCGCTTGCGCGGCGAAGTTGCCCACATGTCGGGCCTCACTCCTCAGCGCTCCCTTTTTACTGCGGGCTCGACTGGCGCAGTCGCGGGCTGGGGCCACAAGCCAACTGCCAACCGGGCCCGCGCCGCAGCCCAAAGGCGGCACCTGCCGTATCTGGCCTTTGAAGACGGCTTCCTGCGCTCGCTCCATCCCGGTCCCGGCCAGCGGCCATCGTCGCTTATCCTCGACCGCAGCGGTATCTATTATGATGCACGTGGCCCAAGCGATCTCGAAACAATTTTGCAATCGGGCACTATAAGCTCAGAGGAATGCACCGAGGCTTCGAGCTTGCGCGCCCTCATCGCGTCACGGCGTTTGTCGAAATACAATACCGGCACCGACAGCCTTGATGGCTTGATTGTTCCGGCTGGCCGCCCGGTGGTCATTGTCGTCGACCAGACACGTGACGACCAGTCAGTCGCCGGTGGCCTCGCCAATGCTGCAAGTTTCGCAACCATGTTGGAAGCTGCTGTAAATGAAAACCCCGCGGCGGCGATCATTGCCAAACTCCATCCAGATGTGATTACCGGGCAAAAGCACGGTTATCTCGCTCAACTGGTGGCCCACCGTGGCGGTGTGCAGCTCGCCCACAACATTTGCCCTTGGGCCGTGTTCGATCTGCAGCCCAAAATCTACACTGTGTCCAGCCAATTTGGTTTCGAGGCCCTGCTGGCTGGCTGCGAGGTCATCTGTTTTGGCGTGCCGTTCTATGCGGGCTGGGGGCTGACTGAAGACCGCACGCCAATTGCACGGCGCACCGCCAAGCTCTCGCTCGATCAGCTGTCCGCCGCCGTCTATCTCCGCTACACCAGCTATTTCGATGCCTGGCGCCGCAACCCTGTCGATGCCGCAACCGCGATTGATCAACTTGATTTTCTGCGGCGGCAATATTTCGGAAACGCCTCGCCCGTCGTCTGTCTCGGCATTGCGCGGTGGAAGCACAAGGCTGTCGCCGCCATGCTCGACGGCCCCCATGGCAAACCCATTTTCACCAGAAGCCGCAGCACCGCCATGAAAGAAGCGCGAAAGCGCAAGGCCGCCATTGTTGCCTGGGGCGTGAATGCTCTCAGCCTGCGGCAGCACGCCGGAGTTCCAGTCATTGCAGTTGAAGACGGGTTCATCCGCTCGGCAGGTCTTGGTGCTGCTTTCGTGCAGCCGCTGTCGCTGGTCTTCGATCGGCAAGGCCTTTATTACGATGCCAGTCGTCCCTCTGATATCGAGCAGCTTCTTGCGCTGGCGGATTTCGACAAGCAGAAAATTACCCGGGCCCGGGCTCTGCGCCTCCGGCTGGTGGCTGAACATGTCACCAAATACAATCTCGTGGATGAAGGTGAAGCGGCAGATCTGCCGGAGAACCGTACTGTCATTCTGGTTCCGGGACAGGTTGCCGATGACTGGGCGGTAAAGCTTGGAATTCCCCCTGTTGATCCCGCACTGGCAAATGTTAACGCCGAACTTTTGGCCAGCGTCCGCCAGCGCAACCCCGGCGCCTATGTCATATTTAAGCCACACCCTGATGTTGAACACCTCGGTCGTGCAGGGGCACTGACGGCGGCCATTGAAAAGTGCTATGCTGACCGGATTATTCGAACGGCTTCCCTGGAACCTCTCCTTGGCTTGGTGGATCGACTTGAAACCTACTGTTCACTGGCGGGATTCGAAGCCCTGTTGCGGGAGTTGCCGGTGGTTGTTCACGGCCTGCCATTCTATGCGGGGTGGGGTTTGACCGGCGATCTGGTAAAATCCGAGCGCCGCGGGCGCCGCCGCACTCTTGATGAATTGGTAGCCGCCGCCGTGATTGATTATCCTCGCTATTGGGATCCGGTAAGCGCACTGCCTTGCCCGCCTGAAGTTGCTCTCGACCGCCTGAGCCAGTTGCGCGGCCGCCAGCCGTCGGCGTTTGCCCGTGTGGCAATGCTGGCAGGCCGGGCCCTCATCGCTTGGCGGCGGGTTTGGGCCTGGAGCCTGGTTCAGGTGCGAAAGGCCAAGGAATAGGTCGATGCAGCAGGCCCGATCCATCTCCACTGGAGCTCTCGGCAAGTTCTTCAATGAAATTTCCGAAGGCTTTAGACGCCAGTCCAATGTTGTCTTCGCCCTGATCTTCAAGGATTTCATGGCCAACGTTACTGGCCGCTATGCGTTGAGCCTGCTGTGGGTCATCGTTGAACCGGCAACCCAATCCCTTGCCCTGTGCGCTTTCTGGTATCTGATGAGGCGCACGCAGATTGACGGCATCAATGTTGTCTTGTTCGTCACCGTAAGCATGTTGGTGTACTCGATTTTCCAACGCTCAATCTCGGGCATACCGCGTGCGCTGAAATCCAACGAAGCCTTCTACAATTACCAGCAGGTGAAACCGATCGATTCGATCATTGCCCGCTTCATTCTCGAATGGCTGCTGCTTATGACTGGAGCGGCAATTACCCTGTTCCTGCTCGGTTGGTATCTTGATCTCTACATCAGCACCAGCCAGTTGCCGCAACTCCTTGGCATGCTGCTGCTTTCCACCGCATTTGGATTCGGAACCAGCCTGGCGCTTGCCACCTATTCGGCCCTCTATCCTTTCGTTGGTAATGTCATCAAGATGCTGACGCGTCCTCTCATCTACGTTTCTGGCGTATTCTATGCCGTGAGTGATCTGCCAACACCGGCGCGCGTCTTCATCAGCTGGAACCCAATTGCCCAGATCATCGAGTATGCTCGGCACTACGCATTTGGCACCAAGCTTTTTCCCGAAGCTGATCTTAACTACGCGATGCTCTCGGCACTTTTCATGGTATTTCTGGGTTTCACCGGTTATTTCGCCAATCGCTTCAGGCTGATGGAAAAGAAATGATCGAACTCATCAAGGCCGGAAAATACTATCCAACAGAGCTGGGGCGTCATTTCGTCTTCCGTGATGTCTCGCTCAAATTGCCGCTGAATGCCAACATCGGCGTCATCGGTCCCAATGGCGCCGGCAAATCGACACTTCTACGCCTGCTTGCGGGTGGCGACATTCCGAGTGAAGGCCAGATTGTCCGCACTGGCCGCATCTCCTGGCCGCTTGGTCTCACTCCTGGTCTGCAAGCTACCCTGACCGGAGCCGAAAACGCCCGCTTCGCCGGGCGCATCTACGGCATGTCATCGGCCGAGATCAGGTCCGCCATTGAGAAGATCAGGGAGATTTCCGGCATCGGCAAATTCTTCGATCTCGCAGTCAGGACTTACTCCTCCGGCATGCGCCAGCGCCTGTCATTTGCGATCTCGATGTCGATGGATTTTGATTACTATCTGTTCGACGAGATATCAGCCGGTGGCGATTTGAACTTCAAGATGAAGGCCAAAGCGATGATCAAGCAGCGGCTCAAGACATCCAACTTCATCATGGTGACTCATGATCTGAGGGAGGTGCAGTCGCTGTGCCAGTCGGCGATCCTCATGGGCAAGGGTCAGCTGCTATATTTTGAAGACATGCGGGATGGGCTTCAAGCCTACAGGGAACTATTTGGCGCCACAAAGAAAGTGATTGCGCCGGTTGCCTCGGCCACGCCGCCAGCCGCTGCGAGAACTACTGCCCCGGCACCAGGCACTGCCCGCCTTGCGCCACGGCGCGTCAAGCCCCAGCAGGCTGCGTCCAAACCTCTACAGCCGTTGCACAAGCCGCGAAAACCACCGCAACGGCAGAGAATGGATTTCGAGGCCGACATAGTCCAGGCCAGGCAGCAGGCAGAGGCCCAGATTCGCATGCTGCGCAAGTTTCAACGGCAACTTAAATTGGCTCTGGCAGCCGGCTCCAAGGCCCGCAATTCGCCGGAAGTGCAGGCCCTGCGCGCCACCATCCAGAAAACCCGGCAACGCGCCGAGCGGCAGAATATTCGCATAAATAATTTGCAGAGACGCGCTACGGGCATCCCCCGCAAGCAAGCTTCACCCGGTAAGACACCAGGCACCCTCACGGCCAAGAATCAGGAACCGACATCGACATGAGAAGCCGCGCCAACATTGTCCTTTTCTTGCTATTTTTCATTCTGCCATTGCTTGCCGTGATCGTCTATGAAGTGCGTTTTGCCACCGATCGTTATCATAGCGATGCCTCGCTGACCATTACCGAAGAGCACGGCGCAAGCCCCAGTATCGATCTGTCGGTCATCGGCTTGCCAGCGCCTGGCGGCAGCAAGGACGCTCTGGTTGTCCTCGAATTCATTCTGTCGCTCGACATGTTGCAGTATCTTGATCAGAACGTGGATCTGCGCCAGCATTATTCCGCCAGCAACATCGACTGGCTCACCCGTCTTCCGGCTTCAGCCTCGCTCGAAGATTTTCACGTCTATATGGCAGACTATCTCACCGCGGCCTACGATGCCGACTCCCAGCTGATCCGCATTCAGGTGCAGGCCTTCAACCGGGAGTATGCCAATAAGCTGGTCAACTTGATTCTCGCCCGCAGTCAAGAGTTCATCGACAAGCTGAATGCCAAGATCACCACCGAGCAAACCCAGTTTTTTGAAAAGCAACTAGTCGATTCTGAAAAACGTCTGCGCGAACTGAAATTGCAATTGCTGAACTTTCAGCGCGAGCACCGCTTGCTGACGACGACCGCCGAAGCCACCCTGGTCAACGCCAACATCGGTGAAATCGAGCGTCTTCTGTTGCTGAAGGAAGGCGAGCTGTCAGCGCGGTCGCAGGAGTTGAACGAGAGCTCGCCCGTCATGCAGGTTCTGCGCTCGGACATTCAAACTCTGAAAATGCAATTGGCCAAGGAAAAAGAGCGATTGTCCGGTGGCAATAGCGGCGCGGTCAGCGAACTCGACGCCCAGTTTCGCGAGATCGAATTTAATCTGGATTTCGTTGGCGGCATCTACAAGTCGAATCTGACCCAGCTTGAGCAGGTGCGGATGGATGCAGTGCAGCGCCTGAAGTACCTTATCATCGTAACCCAGCCAACTATCGCCGACGCTTCGCTCTATCCCGACCGCATCTACGTCATTGGCACGGCCGCCATGATATTACTTATGGTTTTCTTTATCCTGTCGCTTCTGGTGGCGATCATCCGCGAACATACCTAGCAGGCTGCGGCAGTCTTTGTGGCGCGTTCCATGATGCGGCTTAGTTGTTGGGCGTAGCTGGCGTTACCAGGTTCAAGCTGAACGGCGGCTTGCAGCCGGGCCGCTGCTTCAGCCAAGCGGCCCTGGGCCGCAAGTGTCCACCCCAGCAGCGCCAATATGTCAGCAGATGCCTCGCGCTTGTGCACCATGGCCTGTAGTAAACCGGCTGTGGCTGCGGGGTTTCGCTTTTTAGAAGGCTGCTGGAAAACTCCCGACTATCTTGATGTTGCATCGTTCCGTGAGCTTTGAGACATGGGAGTGATTTTCATATCCAATTGGGTTCGTTTTGGTGTAATGCAACCTTAAGTAGTTAAACAAATAATGCTACTTTAGCTTGTATTTTCTTGGATAACAGGCCACAAGGGCGAGCTTTTTACCTGAGCGTAAATTCCGCACAGATTAAC
>JANLWG010000285.1:0-3128 GCA_031364405.1 Hyphomicrobiales bacterium | reverse complement strand
CGGAGGGCCAATTTTAAATCCTCATGCTGAGGTGCGAGCGGTGCGAGCCTCGAAGTATGGGCCCGGGGCTCCGGCGTAGTTTGTTGCCGGCCCTTCGAGGCATCGCCTTTGGCGATGCACCTCAGGGTGAGGGTTGGTTGTTGATGCAAAGGTTCGAGGGTTGAATCCCAGCTTGAAAAACTCACATCGGGGGCCTTGACCTCGACGCCGTGTTCCCTGGCGTCGCGGACGATCTGGGCCGGCGCGTAGAAGCCCATGGGTTGTGAGTTGAGCAGCCCGCAGGCGAACACCGCCGGATAGTGGCACTTGAGCCATGACGACACATAGACCAGATGGGCGAAGCTGGCGGCGTGGCTTTCGGGAAAGCCGTATTCGCCGAAACCCTTGATCTGGTTGAAGCAGCGTGCGGCGAAGGCGGCATCATAACCGCGCTCCACCATGCGGCTCACCATTTTTTGTTCCAGCCTGCCGATGGTGCCGCGCCGGCGGAAGGTGGCCATGGCCTTGCGCAATTCGTTCAATTCACCGGGGGTGAATTCAGCGGCGACCATGGCGAGCTTCATCGCCTGTTCCTGAAACAGCGGCACGCCCTTGGTGCGGCCCAGGACAGCGCGCAATTCATTGGCGGGGCCGAAGGCTGGATCGGGCGATGGATAATCTTCCGGCTCGAGGCCATCACGGCGGCGCAAATAGGGATGCACCATGTCGCCCTGGATGGGCCCCGGCCTGACGATCGCCACCTCGATCACCAGATCGTAGAAGCAGCGCGGTTTCAGGCGCGGCAGCATGTTCATCTGGGCCCGGCTTTCGACCTGAAACACACCGAGTGAATCAGCACGGCACAGCATGTCGTAAACGCGCGCGTCCTCGCGCGGCACGGTGGCGAGGGAATAATGAAGGCCGTACCACGCCTCCAGCAATTCGAAGCATTTGGCGATGCAGGTCAGCATGCCGAGGCCGAGCACATCGACTTTCAGAATACCGAGGGTGTCGATATCGTCCTTGTCCCATTCGATGACGGTGCGGTCTTCCATCGCCGCATTGCCGATCGGCACGGTCTCGTCGAGGCGTTCGCGGGTCAATACGAAGCCGCCGACATGCTGGGAGAGATGACGGGGAAATCCGCCGATCTCGTCGGCCAGCTCGATGACTTTCGCCAGCAACGGATCGGCGGGATCAAGGCCTGCCTCTTTTAAGCGGCCGTTGTGCATCTCCTCGCGCATGGCGCCCCAGACGATGCCGGCCAATGCGGCTGTCACATCTTCGGAAAGGCCCATGGCCTTGCCCACTTCACGCATAGCCGAACGGCCACGATAGGTGATGACGGTGGCGGCGAGACCGGCACGCTCGCGGCCATAGCGGGCGTAGATATACTGGATCACTTCCTCGCGGCGCTCATGCTCGAAATCAACATCGATGTCGGGCGGTTCTTTTCTTTCCTCCGAGATGAAGCGCTCAAACAGCAGGTCGATCTGGTTGGGATCAACCGCGGTGATGCCGATCACATAACACACGGTGGAATTGGCGGCACTGCCGCGGCCCTGGCAGAGAATTGGTTTGTCTTGGCGGCGGGCGAAACTGACGATGTCGTGAACGGTGAGGAAATAGGGGGCGTAGTTGAGCTTCTCGATGAGGGCGAGTTCTTTGGCGATGTTCTGCTTTACCTTGGTTGGCACGCCGCCGGGATAACGCGTCGTGGCGCCCTCCCATGCCAGATGGGCCAAATGGGCTTGCGGAGTTTGGCCCGGGGGGATGGGCTCATCGGGGTATTCGTATTTCAGTTCATCGAGCGAGAACGTGCAGGCGTTGGCGATCTCGATGGTGTTGGCGATGGCTGCGGGGTGTTCACGAAACAGGCGGGCCATTTCATCCGGAGTCTTGAGGTGGCGCTCGCCATTGGCTTCGAGGCGGAAGCCGGCGCTGGCCACGGTCACACCTTCGCGGATGGCGGTGACCACATCCTGCAAAATGCGGCGCGAGGGCTGGTGGTAAAGCACATCGTTGGTGGCCAGCAGAGGCGTGCGGGTTTTATGTGCGAGTTCGACCAAGCGGTTGCGGCGGGCCTGGTCGTTGCCATGATAAAGCTGGTTGAGCGCCAGATAGAGCGGGGCCTTCAGGGTTTTGCGGAGGGTTTCGAGATGTGCGGCACTTTCGGGCAGCAGGGCGAAGATCATGCCCTCGGCGTAATCATGGAGATCATCGAGGGTGAGGATGCACTGGCCTTTTTCCGCCCGGCGCTGGCCGGTGGAAATGAGACGGCACAGGCGGCCATAGGCGGCGCGGCTGATGGGGTAGGCCAAGAGACCTATCATTTCCTCATGCTGAGGTGCGAGCACAGCGAGCCTCGAAGCATGGGCCGCGGGTTCTGACGGAGCTTGTTGTCCACCCTTCGAGGCGCCGCCGTTGGCAGCGCACCTCAGGGTGAGGATGTTTGAAGAAGTTAGGTCCAGCCTCGCCCCCACCACAAATTTGATTCCCATGTCCTTCGCCGCCGCGTGGGCGCGGACGATGCCAGCCAGTGTATTGCGGTCAGTGAGGCCAAGGGCGGCGAGGCCCAAGTGTTTGGCCTGGGTTACCAGTTCTTCAGGATGCGAGGCACCGCGCAGGAAGCAAAAATTGGTGGTGCACTGAAGTTCGGCATAGGCAGTCATGGCGATAATCCGTGTACGAACCATCTTGGTTGTGTCTCGTCATAGAGGCCTTCGCGGTAGAGCCAGTAGCGGCGGCCCCGCTCATCCTCGATCACATAGTAATCGCGCGGGTGCTGGCCTTCGGCGAGACGCCACCATTCGGGAGCGATGCGTTCGGGCCCCTGCGATTTCACCACGCGCCTGGCGATGCGCCGCCAGGTGAAACGCAGGGGCGGGCCATCGGGCACCGCGGCGATGACGGTGGCGGGTTCAGGGCGCTCGAAGATCAAGAGGGGGCGCTTGTGGTTTCTGCCTTCTCCCGTGCGGCACGCATGGGAGAAGGACCTGCACCGAGACGATGCGGCCGCCGAAGTCGCCGATCAGCTTCGGCACGAACTGCGCGCCTTCCGCGACCTGGAAATGCAGATGGCCGTCGACCGGCGTGGCCGTGATGCCGTACCGGGCCTTCAGGTCCGCTGCGAGCGCGGCGTCGCCGCC
>JANLWG010000265.1:0-1903 GCA_031364405.1 Hyphomicrobiales bacterium | reverse complement strand
AACAGGTGCTGCGCGCCATCGAACTCATGGGCAGCAAGGTGGCGCCATTGGTGCGCGCGGCTATGGCGGGCACTCACACCCAATCGTGAACAAGTGTCAATTGCACATTCATTTCCCGATCGTGCGATTGTTCCATTGGCTTAACGCCGTGGCCAGGGCAGCCGCCAATTCTGTCCTGAACGGTCCGAACCGGGTCGATCGGCACGCCACTTGCTATCGAACAACTGCCCATCCCCGAAGCATAGGCTGGTGAAGTTCTGATCACTGCTGCGGCCGGCGACCCGGTTCGGGCTGTTCAGGACAGAATTGGCGGCTGCCCTGGCCACGGCGTTAAGCCAATGGAACAAACGCACGAGCGGGAAATGAATGTGCAATTGACACGTGTTCACGATCGGGCGTGGGCGTTCGCCGTGGCGGCGCGCACCAATGGCGCCACCTTGCTGCCCATGAGTTCGATGGCGCGCAGCACCTGTTGATGCGGCACGGCGCCAATCGCCATCTGGATCAGGATGCGGTCGTTGCCAAAGATATTGTGCAGGCCCACGATCTTTTCGGCGGCCTCCTCGGGGCTGCCGATCAGCAGATGGCCGCGCGGCCCGCACGCTGCTTCAAAATGCGAACGCCCCTGCGGTGCCCAGCCGCGCTCAGCGCCTATGCGGTTCATCACTTCGGTGTGGGCCGGGAAGAATATTTCCTTGGCGGCCTCGGCAGTATCCGCCACGAAGCCGTGCATGTTGAGACTAAGTGGTGCCGGTCCGCGACCAACCTGTTGTGCGGTCTCGCGGTAGAGATCATAGAACGGCGCAAAGCGGGCGGGATCGCCACCAATAATCGCCAGCGCCATCGGCAGCCCGAGTGTTGCCGCCCGCACCACCGATTGCGGCGTGCCGCCGACCGCGATCCACACCGGGAGTTGCTGTTGCACCGGCCGCGGATAGACACCGCGATTTTCGAGCGCTGGCCGGAGCGCTCCAGCCCAGGTGATGCGCTCAGCGTCGCGCAGCTTGAGCAACAGATCGAGCTTCTCGGCAAACAGCGCATCGTAATCATCGAGGTTGTATCCAAACAGCGGATAGGACTCGATGAACGACCCCCGGCCCGCCATGATCTCGGCCCGGCCACCTGACAAACCATCGAGTGTCGCAAACTGCTGGAACACCCGGACGGGATCATCCGAACTGAGCACCGTCACCGCGCTGGTCAGGCGAATGCGCTTGGTCCGCGAAGCCCCCGCCGCCAGCGCCACCGCGGGTGCCGACACCGCATAATCCGCCCGGTGATGCTCGCCCACGCCGAAGACATCGAGCCCCACCTGATCGGCAAGTTCCATCTCCTCAACAAGGTTCCGCAGCCGCTGCCCGGCAGATACGCCGGGGTAAACATCCGCGAATGTGTAAATGCCGATTTCCAAGATAAGCCCTCTTAGGTTGGGGTTTATATGTAGCAGTAGCAATTACATATCAAGTGGGAGTTGTCCCGACCATGGCATCGTTTCAAGTTGTGCTTCCGCTTCCTCCGTATCCTCATGCTGAGGTGCGAGCTGAAGGCGAGCCTCGAAGCATCGCCGCCGCTCCACCGCCCGACCCTTCGAGGCCCGGCTGCGTCGGGCACCTCAGGGTGAGGATGTGATGGGGTTGAAACGACGGCGGAAGCACTCCCCAGGCTGTTCCCTGCTTCCCATCCGTGGTCGAATATAACAACATCTTCTCAAGTCACATCAAGGATGGAGGCAATTGCGCGCGACTTCGATTGCATTCCGAGTCACAACCGATTGAAGGAGATGTTGCGATGAAAGACGATCTGGAACTTGTACGCGGCAGTGGCAATGTGTTTCGCGACCTTGGCCACGCCAATGCCGATGTCGAACAGCTTAAGTCGGTGCTGGCGGCACGGATCATCAAGT
>JANLWG010000051.1:0-2378 GCA_031364405.1 Hyphomicrobiales bacterium | reverse complement strand
CTCGATCGGATACTGGAAGGCCAGGAACACGCCCTTGGCGGCGCGTTGATCCGGCTCCATCGCAAGGAGGTCTTCGCCCTTGTAGGTCACCGAGCCTGCCGTCACCTCATAGCCCTCGCGCCCCGACAGCACGTAGGACAGCGTCGACTTTCCCGAGCCATTGGGCCCCATGATGGCATGCACTTCGCCAGCTTTCACCGAGAGGGTGAGACCATTGATGATGGCCCGGTCTTCATCAGCGAGCTTGACGTGGAGATTGTTTATTTCAAGCATGGTTCCTCAATATTTTGTCATCGCCGGACTTGTTCCGGCGACCCATTGGGCCGCTGGCTCAGGCGTTCGAGTTGGTTGATAAATGGGTCCCCGGGACAAGCCCGGGGATGACAATGCTGGGGTGCGTTCATCCGACACTCCCTTCCAGACTTATTCCGATCAGCTTCTGCGTCTCCGCCATGAATTCCATCGGCAATTGCTGCAGCACGTCGCGGACGAAGCCGTTGACGATCAGGGCCACGGCCTCTTCCTGTGATAACCCGCGCGACATGCAGTAGAACATCTGGTCGTCGGAGATTTTCGAGGTGGTGGCCTCGTGCTCGAACTGGGCGGTCAAGGTTTTTGCCTCAATGTAGGGCACCGTGTGGGCGCCGCACTGGTCGCCGATCAGCAGTGAATCGCATTGGGTGAAGTTGCGGGCGTTCAATGCTTTGCGGTGCGCCGATACCAGTCCGCGATAGGTGTTGTCGCTTTTTCCCGCAGCGATGCCCTTGGAGATGATGCGGCTCGAGGTGTTCTTCCCCAAGTGGATCATCTTGGTGCCGCTGTCGACCTGTTGGCGGCCGTTGGAAATGGCGATCGAATAGAACTCGCCGCGCGAGTCATCGCCCCTGAGGATACAGCTGGGATATTTCCAGGTGATGGCGGACCCGGTTTCAACCTGGGTCCAGGAAATTTTCGAACGCGCACCCCGGCAATCGCCGCGTTTGGTCACGAAATTATAGATGCCGCCTTTGCCATCGGCATCACCGGGATACCAGTTCTGCACGGTGGAATATTTGATTTCGGCATCATCAAGGGCGATCAATTCGACGATGGCCGCATGAAGCTGGCTTTCATCGCGGGTGGGCGCGGTGCAGCCTTCGAGATAGGAGACGTAGGAACCCTTGTCGGCGATGATCAGGGTGCGCTCGAACTGCCCGGTGTTCTTGGCGTTCATGCGGAAATAGGTGGAGAGTTCCATCGGGCAGCGGGTGTTGGGTGGCACGTAAACGAAAGAGCCATCGGAGAACACCGCCGAATTCAATGCCGCATAGAAATTATCGCCCTGCGGCACCACGGTGCCAAGATATTTCTTCACCAGTTCCGGATGCTCGCGCAAGGCTTCCGAGATCGAACAGAAGATGACGCCGGCCTTGGCCAGTTCATCCTTGAAGGTGGTGACCACGGAAACCGAATCGAACACCGCATCGATGGCAACCCGGCCCGAGCCATATTCACCGTCGCCTTCGCTGCCCAGTTCGCTCTTCTCGCCCTGCTTCCTGACCCCGGCCAGGATTTCCTGTTCCTTCAGCGGAATGCCGAGCTTGGCATAGGTTTCCAACAGTTTGGGGTCGATTTCGTCAAGGCTCTTGGGGCCGGCCATGCTCTTGGGAGCGGCGTAATAATAGAGGTCCTGGAAATTGATCTTGGGATAGTGGACGTGGGCCCAGGTGGGTTCCTCCATCTGTAGCCAGCGGCGATAGGCTTCGAGCCGCCAGTCCACCATCCAGGCGGGCTCGCCCTTCTTGGCCGAGATGAAGCGCACCGTGCTCTCATCAAGACCCTTGGGGGCAAAATCCGATTCGATATCGGTGGTGAAGCCGTACTTATATTTGTCGACTTCGATATCCTTGACCAGTTCGATGGTGTCGAGATCAGCCATGGGGGACCTATGCAGCAGCGCGGGCCTTATGACGCGCGCGGATGCGGCGCCACACGGCGATGAAGTGTTCGATGTCGTCAGGCGTGGTGTTCCAGCCGAGGCTAACGCGGATGGCGGCACCGGAAATTTCCGGGACAAAGCCCATGGCGCCCAACACATGGGATTTCGCCACCTTGCCCGACGAGCAGGCCGCGCCCGATGAAACGGCAATGCCTTCGAGGTCGAATGACATCAGCAGGGTTTCGGCATTCATATGGGGTACGGCAAAGCAGGTAGTGTTGGGCAGGCGTTCGGCGTTGCTGCCAAAGATCACCGCATCTTCAAGCGCTAATTCGAGATGATCGCGTAAAGACTTGATATCTGGCATTGTTTCGCCAGAAACTGCGGCAAGTCCGGTAATCGCTACCAGATTTTCGGTACCGGCCCTGCGGCGCAATTCCTGGCCGCCGCCGTGGATCAA
>JANLWG010000250.1:0-5698 GCA_031364405.1 Hyphomicrobiales bacterium | reverse complement strand
CCTGATGCCGGTGAGCGTATTTCTGCTGGTGCGTTTTGCCGTGACGTTGCCGCCGGTGTGGGCGAAACTCGCAATACTGTTCGCCGCCATGCCGACGGGGGCCAACGCGTTCCTGTTTGCTCAGCGCAACGAAGAATCAGTGCCAGCCATTTCGGGCGCCATCGCGCTGGGAACCGCACTGGCGGCCATCAGTGCGGCACTGTTACTGTATCTGATGGATGCGGGTGTGATTTAAGGTTCTATCGTCTGTCCTGCCAGTTGAACCACAGATAGGCGCCTTTGAGATAGAATAGTCTCAAGGCTGGTAGCGGATATTTTTCCAGGCGGCGGGTCAGTATTTTCGGCAGTTTGGTGCTGGTATCCTGGTTGACCAGCATGCGGGCCAGCGCCCGGCCGCACCAGCTGGCCATGGCGACGCCGTTGCCGTGATAGGCGATTGCTGTCCACACGGTTCGCCGCTCATCGAGTGGCCCAACATAGGGCACGAGATCATGGGAGAGGCACACCAAGCCGCGCCAGAAATGGCTGATTTCGGCGTTCGCCCATGCCGGAAACAGGGCGCGGAACGTGTGGGTGAGTTTTGCCCGCAAGGGAGCGGCCCCGGCATCGGAGGCATCAGTACCGCCGCGCCCGCCGAACAGGAACCGTCCATCGGGCAGCAGGCGGAAGTAATGCAGCAGGTGGCGCGAGTCATAGGCCATGAGGTGCGCGGTCCAGCCTTGTTCTTGCCGTTCTGTCTCGGTCAACGGTCTGGTGACGATGATGCTCGACAAGGCCGGCATGATACGGCCGGCATGGCGCCATGAAATATCTTCCGGCGTATAACCATTGCTGGCGGCGATCACATGTTTGGCCCTCAAGGTTCCGTTCGCGGTCTCGAGCCGATGACCATCGGCGCACTCTTCCCAGCGGATGACGCGCGAGGTGCCGTGAATTTTTGCGCCAGCCTGCGCCGCGGCGCGGGCGAGGCCGCGCACATAGTTGAGGGGGTGGATGCCGAAGCCGGTTGAACTTTTTAGGCCACCGTAAAATTTTGGCGCCCAGATGCCGCGTGTCTTGAGATCAGCGGGGGTCAGAAGTTGGGTTTCGTCGCCGAACGTCTCGCGCAGGAATTTTTGATCGGCGCACAGTTCGTCGATGCGGTTGGGCAAATGGGCCAGTGTCACTTCGCCTTCGCCATTGATTCCGGCGTCGATGCCATGGCGGTTGCAGATATCCCGCACCAGATCGACCGATTGGCGCATGGTGGCGTAGTAGTGTCTGGTGTCCTCAAGACCATAGGTGTTGATCATGGCGGCGTATGAAAGTTTGTGGGAACCGATGCAGGCAAAGCCTCCATTGCGCCCCGATGCGCCCCAGCCCGGCGTTGCCGCCTCCAGCACACGGACATCAAGGTGATGTTCTCCGGCCAGTTCGAGGGCGGCGGAGAGGCCGGTGTAGCCCGCGCCGATAATGGCGACGTCGCAGTTGTGATCGCCGGTCAGCGGTGGCACTTCGATTGCGAGGGGATCGGCGGAGGCCTCCCAATAGCTATCAACCGGGCGGTCAAAGCGGAAGGCATGCGGATGAGTTGTGGATGACATGATCAGGGCTTGCTAGCATTGCGGCAGGGATATCGCAAAGAGAGTGGCATGAAAGCGCTTGTATTGGGAGCCGGCATTGTTGGCATCACCACTGCCTATGAATTGAACCGCGACGGTTTCGATGTTACGGTCATTGACCGCGAGGCGGAACCGGCCTCGTTCACCAGTTATTCCAATGCCGGACTGTTTGCACCCGCCCACGCCTATGCCTGGTCGTCGCCCGCCGCACCCGGCATCCTGCTGCGCTCCCTGTGGCGCGGCGATCAAACCTTGCGCATCAAGCTCAATACCGACAAGTACTTCTGGCGCTGGATGTGGCGGTTCTGGAATGAATGCACGGCGGAACGAGCGGCGCGCAACACGATCCGCAAAGTGAAGTTGTGCAACTATTCGCAAGCGGTATTCCACGACACACTGGCGCGCTCCGGGATCGAATATGATGGCCGCAAAGGCGGGTTGCTTTATCTCTATCGCTCGGAAGCAGCACTTGCCGCTGCGTCGGTCAAGGCGAAAATCCTGATCGACAATGGCTGCCGCATCGAGACGCTGGGCCGCGACGGCGTGGCCAAGGTCGATCCAGCTTTGTCGCCGGTGCGGGCAAATTTCGCCGGAGCGCTCTATGCGCCCGATGATGAAAGCGGTGATTGCCGGCTGTTCGCCCGCAACATGGGTGAATGGCTCAAAAGCCAAGGGGTGAACTTCAAATTCGGAACGACGATCAAAGGCTTCGAGACCGAAGGCGGCAGGGTCGCCGCCGTCATTACCGGCAAGGGCCCAGAGACGGCGGATGTGATCGTGCTCTGTCTCGGGGTTTACTCCCCGCATCTGGCAAGGCCCTTGGGCCATGATCTGCCGATCTATCCGGTCAAGGGCTATGCCATCACCGCACCTGTTGCCGGGCATAACAACCCGCCCTCGATCGGTGGTGTCGATGAGGAAACCCTGGTTGCCTATGCGCCCTATGGCGACCGCATCAGGGTGACGGCGACGGCGGAGTTCTCAGGCTATGGATGCGAACACCGGCCGGAGGATTTCATCACCATGCTGGCAACCATGACGGCGCTGTTTCCCGACGGGGCCGAGTGGTCGAAAGCTGAGTATTGGGCGGGTCTTCGACCAATGACACCGGAGGGCACGCCGATCCTCGGGCGTTCGCGGATGAGCAATCTGTGGTTCAACACCGGGCAGGGCCACATGGGGTGGACCATGAGCCATGGCGCGGCGCGAATAACCGCTGATCTGATTGGCGGAAAACCACCGGGAATTTCGCTCGAAGGCATGATTGCCGTCACGTAATCCGGGGTCACATTGTCGCCTTAGACTCCCCTATGGTCCGCCAAAACCGTGATAAGGGATGGCGTTGCGTAATGAGAAACCTGTTTGTTGCCCTGTTGACCGGGGCATTCCTGATTACGGCTAGCCTTGCTGACATGGCCCAGGCCAAGTCGCTCAACGGTTATGCTTCCTTCTACAAGTCGGGCACGCGCACCGCTAATGGCGAGCGCTTCAATCCCATGGGCCTGACGGCTGCCCATCGCACGCTGCCATTCGGCACCAGGGTGCAGGTGACCAACTTGAAGACCGGCAAATCGGTGGTGGTGCGCATCAATGATCGTGGCCCCTTCATCAAGGGGCGGGTTATCGATCTCAGCCTGGGTGCCGCCAAAGTCGTGGGCCTCAACCATTCCGGCGTGGCCAAGGTGACGGTTCTGGTTCTGAACTAGGCCCCCGCGGCTGCGGCCCACCATTGCAACGCGCAAATCCCGGTTGGGGACACAAGATGTCTTGACCAAATCCTGTGCCACTGCGAGGTTTGCGCAGGGGTTCAGAGGGGTGTGTCACATGATGATCATCTTCATCCACTTTGCGGCGTTCGCGGTGCAAGGATTGGGCAATGCGTGATCCGCGTTATGACGTGCTGTTCGAGCCCGTAGCAATCGGGCCGGTCACCGCCAAGAACCGTTTCTACCAGGTGCCGCACTGCAATGGCGGCGGCTACCGCGATCCGTCGGCGGCGGCCGAAATGCGCCGCGTCAAAAGCGAGGGCGGCTGGGGCGTCATCTTCACCGAGCAGGTTGCAATTCATCATTCATCCGAGATCACGCCATTCATTGAGTTGCGCATCTGGGATGAAGACGACATGCCGGCTCTCGCCAAAATGGCCGATGCCATTCATTCGAATGGCGCGCTGGCGGGAATCGAACTCGCCTACAGCGGCGCCAACGGCCCCAACCTCTATACGCGCGAGGTGCCGATGGCACCGATGCATACGCCGATACTGACCTTCACCAGCGATCCGGTGCAGGCGCGCGCCATGGACAAACAGGATATCCGCAATCTCCGGCACTGGCACAAGCTGGCGTATAAACGGGCAAAGCGCGCGGGCTATGATATTCTCTGGTCTATGGCGCCCATGGCTTTGGCGTCATCCAGCATTTTCTGTCGCCGCGCACCAATCAGCGCGCCGATGAATACGGCAGATCGCTGCAAAACCGCGCGCGGCTGCTGAAGGAACTGATTTCAGATGCGCGTGATGAAGTGGGCGATACTTGCGCCATCGCGGTCAGGCTGTCGCTCGACGAGATGGCAGGCGAGCAGGGCTTCTCCAATGGCCAGTTGCGTGATCTGGTGGCGATGCATGCGGAGCTGCCGGACATCTGGGATTTTGCCCACGGCACGTGGGAGGCGTGCTCGGGCACTTCGCGCTTCAAGCCGGAAGCAACACAGGAAGAACTTATTCGCGGCATCAAGCAATTGACGCCGAAGCCGGTGGTGGGAGTTGGCCGCTTTACCTCGCCCGATATGATGGTGTGGCAGGTAAGACAAGGCATTGTCGATTTTGTCGGCGCGGCCCTCGATCGCCGATCCTTTCTTGCCGAACAAAATCGATGAAGGCCGCATTGAGGATATCCGCGAGTGCATCGGCTGCAATATCTGCGTGACCGGCGACATGACCATGTCGCTGTCGCGTTGCACGCAGAATTCATCCTTCATGGAGGAGTGGCGCAAGGGCTGGCATCCCGAGCGCATCAAGGCAAAATCGTCGGGGCGCAAAGTGCTGGTGGTGGGGGCGGGACCTGCGGGGTTATCGGCGGCCCATAAGCTCGGGTTGCGCGGCTATGAGGTGGCGCTGGCGGAAGCGGGCACAGAACTTGGCGGACGGGTTGCCAGGGAGTGCCGCTTGCCGGGACTTGCCGCCTGGGGCCGGGTGCGCGACTACCGCATTGGCCAGACCGGCAAGATGACCAATGTGAATGTCTATCGCTCCTCGGCACTTACCGCCGATGACATCATGAATGGGGCAAGGCCCTCTGGCCATGTGGCGATCTACGATGACGATCATTATTACATGGGCGGCGTGCTGGCCGAGTTGCTTATCCAGAACGGCAACCGCGTGACCTATCTCACGCCTTTGGCCAAGGTTTCCGAATGGAGTTCGAATACGCTGGAGCAAGCTCTCATCCAGACCCGGCTGCTGGAGCTTGGAGTCGATGTGCGGGTGACGCGGGCGGTGACAGCGGTCGAAGCGGGATCGGTGATGGCGGCTTGCATCTATACCGGCCGCACTACCAGGATCGACTGCGATGCAGTCTTGATGGTGACAGCGCGGCTGCCGGACGAGCAGCTCTATCTCGATCTCAAACAACAGCTGGCGGCTTGGGCAGATCATGGTATTGTTTCAGTCAAGGCCATCGGCGATGCGCTGCCGTTCCGGCGTGAAGTGGCGGGGTTGAAAAACTGATTTGAGCAAGATCGCTGTGGCCATCACCCAGATGGCATCTGAAAATGACTTGGCGAAAAACCGCGACAAGGTGGAAGCGCTGACCCCGCAAGGCGGAAATGTACAGCGCGTTGATGCCATTTGATGACAAGAACCGGAGCGCGGCAATCTAAGCCGGCAGAATATTCTGGTTCAGGCGAAACAGGTTTTCAGGATCGTATTTTCGCTTGATCTGCTGAAGCCGTTTATAGGCCTCCGCACCAAAGGCGTCACGCACCAGATTTGAGCCTTCGCCGAGGCCGGGGAAGTTGAGGTACATGCGGCCGGTCGAGTGGCGCTGCATGCCGTCCCAAAACTGGCGCACCCAGCCTATGTTGGCCTCGTCGTCCTTCGC
>JANLWG010000247.1:0-2311 GCA_031364405.1 Hyphomicrobiales bacterium | reverse complement strand
AGGTCGAGCATCTGGTCGACTTCATCGAGAACCAGGATTTCAACCTTGTTGAGGGTGAGCGCCCGGCGGTCGATCAAATCGACGAGACGGCCCGGTGTCGCCACCACGATGTCGACACCGCCCCTGAGAATTTCGATCTGCTTGCCGATCGACACGCCGCCGTAGACGACGGCGCGCGTCACCTTGAGGTTGCGGCCATAGGTCTTGAAGCTTTCGGCGATCTGGGCGGCAAGCTCGCGCGTGGGAGTGAGAATGAGGGCGCGGCAGGTGCCGCGCGCCGCCCGCTCGGTCATCTTCGACAGGCGCTCGAGCATGGGAAGGGCGAAGGCAGCGGTCTTGCCGGTGCCGGTCTGGGCAATGCCCAAAAGGTCGCGGCCAGCCAGCAGTTCAGGAATGGCGCGGGCCTGGATGGGCGTTGGTTTGTCGTAACCTTCGGCGGCAAGCGCCTTGAGGATGGGCTGCGACAGATTCAGTTCGTTAAATGAGTTCAACTCAGTATCTTTCGTTCGGAACGTTGGGGCAAGCGCAAGGCATGTCCGAAGCGGCCAAACGCGATCATTCGCGAAATTGGCCTGGGCCTTGCGCTTAAACTTTCCCACGTGAAAGGAATGTTCGGGATTTTCGCTCCGGCTGGAACGGCTGCACTAAAAAGCGCGCCTCACGTATTCCATAGAGGACCGGTTACGATGTGAGCCATATGGGCGTGTTGCAGTGCAATGTCAAACTATTCCTCAAACCTGTAGTGGGTCAGTTTGAAAATTACGATCGTTCCACGGCGGTCACCAACAGACAGCCATTCATGACTAATTGAATGCCATTCGAATAAGTATTATAAGAAAGGCTTAATCTACCAACAGGAAAGGGAGGAAACTATGATGCAAATTCAATCACCGGCTGAATTTGATCGGCGCGCCGTCTTGCTGTTTGGTGCGGCGGGCGCTGCGGCGCTGCTCGGCGGAAGCTCATTAGCGATTGCCGACGACATGAAAGTCGAGGAAATTGCCCCAGGAGTGACTTTGAAGACCTTCAGGAACGTAGCTCCTCTTGGGCCGGTTCCCGGGGCCTACTCGAAAGCGACGCTCATGGAAATTACTTTTCAGCCAGGAGCTAAATTCGGGCCGGACACATCGAAAACCGTGGATATCTGCGAAATCCAAGGTGCCCCACTCTACGTGGAAATCAATGGAAAGGAGCCCTTCACTTTGCAGCCCGGTGATGTCTACTTCTGCCCGATCAACCAGACTGAGACCGACACGAATAAGAGCGACAAACCCAGCATAATGCGGATCATCGCACTGGAAACGGCGGCATAATCCGTCTGCTCCTGGTGGCTGGGACTCTCTCGCACGAGCGTCCCAGCCCAAGTTCCAATTTGAAGCCGTCGCTAGAATGAAGTAGCGAGACCGGGCAACGCAGCCATGCGGTCGAATGATAGTTGCGCCCCGGCTGTCTGCAATGAGCGCCCATGCCGATCCGGATGCTGATGGGTTCCGGTGAAACCCAGAACCTGGCATCCGGCGCGGGCGGCAGCGGTAACACCGGTGACACTGTCCTCGACCACCAGACAGGCCTCAGGCGGGAGCCCGGCCCGCCGCGCCGCCTCGATGAAGATATCGGGCTCGGGCTTAGCCAGGCGCACATGCTCGAATGTGGTAATGCGGTTGCCGAAGTGGCGCGTCAACCCGGTGATGCGCAGCGCCTCGCTCACCCGCTGGCACGGACTGTTGGAGGCGACACTGTAATCCATGCCGATCTCGCACAGGGCCTGTTCAATGCCATCAACCGGCTTCAATTCGCGCTCGAAGAGTTCGAGCAGGCGCTGGTCTTTCCGGGCTGAGGCATCGGCGGCAAAGCAGACACCGAAAGCGCGCTCCACTTCGGCGATCATTGCCGCGAAAGTCTTGCCGACAAAGCGCCGGTGCGCCTCATCCTCGCTGATGACCACGCCATTCTCAGCCAGTATCTCCACATCGACCCGCATTGATAAGGGCTCGCTGTCAACCAGCACGCCATCGCAGTCGAAGATAATGTGCTGGATGCTCACGCGCCCAGATGCCGGAAGGCGGTGATGACCTTTTCGTAGACCGGGCGTTTGAAGGGGACGATGAGGTCGAGTATCTCGTCCATTCTGGCCCAGCGCCACTGGTCGAATTCCTGGGTATGGCCCGGCGGGGCGAGGTTGATTTCGCTCTCATCGCCGACAAACCTTAAGGCAAACCATTTCTGCGTCTGGCCGCGATATTTGCCGTTCCACGATTTGCCAATCAGATGAGCCGGGAGATCGTAGGCATACCAGCGCGGTGCTTCGGCG
>JANLWG010000235.1:0-11463 GCA_031364405.1 Hyphomicrobiales bacterium | reverse complement strand
GCTCCCACTTTCTGGTGGTGCATCACCGGTTCCATCAGTTGGTTGCCAATCGTGAACAAGGGATCGAGCGAAGTCATCGGTTCCTGGAAGATCATGGTGATCTTCCGTCCCCGGATGGTATTGAGCTTGTCCTTGGGCAGTCCGATCAGATTGGTACCGCGATAATCGGCGACGCCAGTGGCGCTGCCGTTGGAGGCGAGCAGACCCATGGCGGCCATCATCAATTGGCTTTTGCCCGAACCCGATTCACCGACAATGGCGATAGTCTCGCCGGCACTCACCTGGAGGTTCGCGCCTTTCACCGCTTCCACCACGCCATCCAGAGTGTGAAAGCGGACTTTCACGTCTTCCAGAGAAAAAATCGGTTCGCCCATGATCAACGGTCCTTGGGATCAAGCGCGTCGCGCAGTCCGTCGCCGATGAAGTTCAGCGCGAACAGCGTGGTGGTAAGGAACAACGAGGGGAAGAACAGCAGCCAGTTGGCACCCGGCATGTTATTGGCGCCTTGCGAGATCAGCACGCCCCAACTCGACATCGGCTCTTGCACACCCAATCCAAGAAAGGAGAGGAAGCTCTCGAGGATGATCACCTGCGGCACCAAAAGCGTCATGTAAATCACCACCGGGCCCAGCAGATTGGGAACTACGTGGCGGAGCACAATGCCGCCGCCGCTCACCCCCAGCGCCTCCGCCGCCTGGACATATTCCTGCCGCTTGATCGACAACGCCTGGCCCCTCACGATGCGCGCCATGTCAAGCCACAGCACCGCGCCCACCGCCAGGAACATCAGCACGAAGTTGCGGCCGAAGAACACCACCAGCATGATGACGAAAAAGATAAAGGGCAGCGAATAGAGGATATCGACGATGCGCATCATGATCTCGTCGGTCTTGCCGCCGGCGAACCCAGCTGCGGCGCCGTAGAGGACGCCGATCACCACGGCCACCAATCCGGCAAGGAGTCCGATCGCCAGCGATACACGGCCGGCGACCAGCGTTCGCGTGAGCAAGTCGCGGCCGGAATTGTCGGTGCCGAAAAGGAAATATTTTCTTTCGATATTGGCGCTCAAGGTAACCTTCATCCCGTCGGCGGACTTATCTACGATCTGGGCGTCCTCGAACACGCTGGAGCGGTCGATGTAACGGGTCATGCGCTCGTCAATGGGCTTGGCGGAAGTGACGGTGATATAAATCCTGCTGTCCTTCTGTTCCCAGCCCGCCAATTCGACTCGCGAGCGCTTGACCGCATCGCTCACCGCGAGATCAAGCATCTCGGGCTTGGGATAGGCCGAAAGGCTTGGCGGCATGCGGTTATAGTCCTGGTAAATCGTGGTGAACTGATGCGGCGTGAACCATGGGCCCACGATGCACAACACCGCCATGAAGACGAGATAATAGGCGCTCACCATGGCGGCCTTGTTGGCCTTCAGTCTGGCCCAGGCGTCAGCCCACAGCGAACGGCCGGCTTTCGGCGGGGCGGTGGTAGCAATGTCAGTCATAGCGCACCCGCGGGTCGACCACGGCATAGAGGACGTCGACGATGAGATTGAAGGAGATAGTGAACAGCGCGATCACCACGACGGTGCCCATCACCATGGTGTAGTCGCGGTTGAGTGCGGCGAATACGAACTCGCGGCCCACTCCGGGTATCGAGAAGATGGTCTCGACAATGACCGAGCCGGTCAGCAGAGCCGCCGCCGCGGGCCCCGCATAGGACACGATCGGCAGCAGGGCGCCGCGCAGTGCATGGCGAATGATGACAGAATAGTCGGAAAGACCAAGGGCTCTTGCGGTTCGGATATGATGGGAGTGCAGAGATTCAATCATCGAGCCCCGCATCAAGCGGGCGACGATAGCGAGTTGCGGCAGCATCAAGGTGAGCACCGGCCCTACCTTGTTGACAAGGGAGCCGCCGCCCCAACCGCCGACTGGGAACCAGTGAAGGGTCAGGGCGAAAAACAGCTGAAACAGCGGAGCGATCACGAAAGTCGGGATAGTACTTCCCGCCGTTGCCGTGGCGATGACGGAGTAATCTTCCCACTTGTTCTGATGAAGTGCGGCAACGATGCCGAGCGCACCGCCAATCAGCAGTGCCAGGATCAGCGCTATCCCGCCAAGCTGAATGGAAACGGGAAGCCCGTTAGCGAAGCGTTCCGCCACGGTGAAGTCGGGCGAGGTGTAGGTGGGGCCGAAATCACCCCTGACGAGGTTCCACAGGTAGCGTAAATATTGCATCCACAAGGGATCGTCGAGGTGAAAGACACGCTCGAGATTAGCCTTGATGTCTGGATTTAGGCCCTTCTCCTGGTTGAAGGGCCCCCCCGGGGCCACGCGCATCAGGAAAAAGGAAATCGTGACGATCACGAAGAGCGTCGGAATGGCGGTCAACAGCCGCCGGATGACATAGCGCAACATAGCCGTCCCCACAGTTACACGGAATTGACCGCCCCCGCGCGAATTGCGCGGGAGCGGTTTTCATCCGTATGCGGACTATTCCTTGCTCATGTAGCGGGTCGGATGAACGTCCATGACGTTCTCTTCCCAGCCCTTGACCTTGGGCGAGACGATGTTGTGGTAGCTGTAATAGAGCAACGGCACCACGCACAGGTCGCGCGCCACGCCGATCGCCTCAGCGTCGGAGAGGTCCTTCATGCGCTCGGCCGGATCGGTCGCGGCCGCAGCCTTGGCCAGCAGGCCGTCATACTCCGGGTTGGAATATTCGGAGTAATTGTTGCCGGCGCCGGTCTTGCACAGGTCGAGGAAGTTCGCCGGGTCCTTGTAGTCGGCGATCCAGCCGGCCCGGGCAATGTCGAAATCGCCGTGCTGCTCGAGCAGGCCGTAGTGGGTCTTACCGTCAGTGTTAACCAGCGACACTTCGATGCCGAAGGGCTTCAATTGCTCCTGGATGGCGACCGCCGTGTTCTTGTGGTTTTCCGAGGTGTTGTAGTGAATTTCCATCCTCAACGGCTTGTCGGGACCGATTCCGAGCTCATCGAGGATCTTCTTGGCCGCGTCCTCGCGGTCGATCTGCGACATCTCGGCGTAATCCGTGGTCCTGGTCTCGTAGCCGGAAACGCCCGGCGGCACGAAGGAGTAGGACGGGATCATGGTATTCGACCAAACCTTCTCCGCGAGATAGTCGCGGTCGATCAGCATGGAGATGGCGTGCCGAAGCTTGACGTTGTCCCACGGCGCCTTTGGAATCTTGAAGATGTAGTAGTAAGTGCCGAGATAGGGGCCGATCTTGAGATCGTTGCCGAACTTCGCCCTGAGATCGGCGAGTTGCTCGGTCGGCAGATCGTCGTTCATGTCGAGTTCGCCCGCCTCGAAGCGCTTCATGGCGGTCGATTTGTCTTCGGTCGGAATGTAGTTTACCACGTCGATCTTGACATTGGCGGCGTCATAGAACTTCGGATTCTTCACCACCTTGATGTGATCGTTCGGCACGAATTCGACCAGCGTGTAGGCGCCGTTCGACACCATGTTGCCCGGTTTGCTGAAGTCGGCGCCGAATTTGTCAATATTGGCCTTGCTCACCGGATAGGTCGCCTGGTGGGTAAGCATTTCGAGGAAATAGGGAGTAGGCGCATTGAGCGTGACTTCGAAAGTCATATCATCGACGGCCTTAACGCCCAGTTCAGCCGGCTTCTTCTTGCCGGCGGTCACGTCGTCGGCATTGACGACGGGCGACAGCATGTAAGCGTACTCGGCACCGGTCGCGGGGTCTGCGAGGCGCTGCCAGGCGAACACAAAATCATTGGCGGTGACGGGCGAACCGTCCGACCAGGTAGCGCCGGCACGCATCTTGAAGGTATAGACCTTGCCATCGTCAGATACGGTCCAGCTTTCGGCGGCGCCCGGAATGACGGCGGCCTTGGCATCCTGCACGGTGAGACCCATGAACAGGTCGCGTATCACGTTGGCTTCGTTGACGGTCGATGTCTTGTGGGGGTCGAGCGATTCCGGATCCATCGAGTTGCCGCGGTTCAAGACCACTTCGGCGAAGGCGCCGGTGGCTGTCATCATCA
Organism: Hyphomicrobiales bacterium; assembly: GCA_031364405.1. Lineage (GTDB taxonomy): Bacteria > Pseudomonadota > Alphaproteobacteria > Rhizobiales > Aestuariivirgaceae > Aestuariivirga. Next base: position 7,436 of record JANLWG010000235.1, on the reverse strand, counting down.
GCATGGTTGTGCCGGCGAGCCACGATTTGAAGTTCAAGTTCATTTCTTTCTCCCTGTCTGGGCGACCGCCACGGAATGGCCTTTGGCCTGCCGCGATCGCGTTTGGCCGCCAAGTTCTAGCCATTTATCTTGCACCTGGTAAGTCCCTTTTCGGAACTACTTGGTTCCACTGCGTCAATTGACGGGGATTGCCGTTGCCACAATCCTTCCCTAAATAGCACCTGAAACCTCATTTCCGGCGCCTTTTCGGGTTCGATTGCCAGTTCAAATGACCATAGAGACCCCCCTCCTCGACACCATCACCAGGCCCGCCGACTTACGCCAGCTGCAGGCTTCGCAACTAGATCAGTTGGCAGCCGAACTGCGGGCTGAAACCATTGATGCGGCATCGCAAAGTGGCGGACATTTTGGCGCGGGCCTTGGGGTAATCGAGCTCACCGTGGCCTTGCATTACGTTTTCAACACGCCCGAAGACCGGCTCGTCTGGGACGTAGGCCATCAGTCCTATCCGCACAAGATACTCACCGGGCGGCGTCAGCAAATTCGTTCGATCCGCAAGAGCGACGGCCTCTATGGCTTCACCAAGCGGAGCGAAAGCCATTATGATCCGTTCGGTGCGGCTCATAGCTCGACATCGATTTCGGCTAGTCTTGGCATGGCGGTGGCGCGTGATCTCAGGGGCGAGGACAACAACGTCGTCTGCGTCATCGGCGATGGCGCCATGAGTGCCGGCATGGCCTATGAAGCGATGAACAATGCGGGCGCCATGGACACGCGGCTGATTGTCATCCTCAACGACAATGGCATGTCGATTGCACCGGCGGTTGGGGCACTCACCAATTATCTTTCATGGCTGGTGTCGTCGCGGCCATTTCTTTCACTGCGCGATATTGCCAAGCAGCTTGCCAAGCGGTTTCCCCGGACATTGCGCAAGGCGGCCGAGCGCGCCGACGAATATGCACGCGGCATGTTTACCGGTGGTACGCTTTTCGAGGAATTGGGTTTTTATTATGTAGGGCCCATTGACGGTCACAACATGGACACCCTGGTCTCGGTACTGCAAAATGTGAAGGTTGCTAAAAACCTTGGCCCAGTTTTGGTTCATGTGATCACTGAAAAGGGCAAGGGTCATCCATTCGCCAAGCCTGATGCGGAAATGTATCATGCGGTTGCTGGCTTCGATCCTCAAACCAGGGAGTTGAAGAAGAGCGTTTCCAACGCCCCGACCTACACATCGGTGTTCGCCAATGCGCTGATCGCAGAAGCAGCGCGTGATGAAAAGATCGTCGGCATCACCGCCGCCATGCCCTCGGGCACCGGCCTTGACAAGTTCGGAAAGGCTTATCCCTCACGCATGTTCGATGTGGGCATCGCCGAGCAGCATGCCGTGACATTTGCCGCGGGCCTGGCAGTTGAGGGGTTTAAACCTTTCTGTGCGATTTACTCAACCTTCCTGCAGCGCGCCTTCGATCAGGTCGTTCATGATGTCGCCCTGCAAAAGCTGCCAGTACGTTTTGCCATCGACCGTGCGGGTCTGGTTGGCCAGGACGGGGCCACCCATGCCGGCAGCTTTGATATTTCCTATCTTGCCTGCCTACCCAACATGGTGGTGATGGCGGCTGCCGATGAAGCTGAACTTGTGCACATGGTTGCGACCGCTGCCGCTCTCAATGATCGGCCCAGTGCCTTCCGCTATCCGCGCGGCGAGGGCGTTGGTATCGAGTTGCCAGAGCACGGCCTTCCACTCGAAATAGGCCGTGGACGGATTATTAGATCGGGTTCAAGGATTGCCATTCTGTCGTTTGGCGCGAGGCTTTCGGAATGCCTATTGGCGGCCGATCACCTGGCCTCGCTCGGTCTTCCGGCCACCATCGCCGACGCGCGCTTTGCCAAGCCATTAGATGGCGAAATGGTCAAGCGCCTCGTGCAAAACCATGAAGTCCTCATCACCATTGAGGATGGCTCGATTGGCGGCTTTGGAACCCAGGTGCTTCACCACCTCGCCGCGAACAATTTACTCGGGGCGGGATGCAAGGTCCGTACGATGTTTCTGCCGGATATCTTCGTGGGCCATGGCGCCCCCAAAGAGCAGTATGAGCAGGCAGGCCTCACTGCGAAGCATATCGCCGCCGAAGTCATGACGGTGCTTGATCTCGACAGCCGCGGGCTCGGTCTAAAAACTCTCGCCTGATTATTTCCGCTGTAATCCCCCCATCCACGCGCTGCCTTGCGGGACAACGATGAGGTTGACGAAAATTCCCACTCCCAGAAACAAAGTAGAGATAAGCCCAAAGCCGGCCACGGCGGGATTTGTCGAAATCGCCAGCGGGGCCACGGTTGCGAGCAGTGCGAGCGGCGGCAGCAGTGCCGCCCGGAACGAAGTATCCGAAACGCTCGACGGTCCCCTGGCCCGCAGGACTAGAATGATCGACATCGACAGACATGCGGCTATTGCTATCATTGCGGCCGCCAGCACCGAAGGCACCAGAACCTGGCCAGTCGTAGCGATCACGGCAGAGGTTAGCGAAATCGCAAACAGCAGAGGTACAAGCGACAGAACCATATCCCTTAGATTGCGCATGAACACCAGAATGGTGGCCGCCACAACGGCAAGCGCAATGGCCAGGGCGACAGCCGTTTCATGATGCATGATTTCGTTGCGGGCAAGCGCCACGATGGGCACGCCCGCGGCCCCGGTTGAGAATTTTCGCATGGCGGCAGCAAAATTCAGCCGACTGACGCCGGCCTTGGGCAAAACCTCAATGCGCCATTGGCCACTTGAGGAAACGAAGCGACGCCGCAACCCTTCATCGAGGTCGGCGATCACCGGAGCGTTGAGCTTGGCCAACTGATTGGCAGCATGGGTTAGGCCGCCCAATCCTGAAAAAAGCGCGTCCTCAAGGGCTGCCACGCGACCGGGAGCTGGCAGTCCGGGATTGGTGTAAATCTCAATGGCCCGGCGCAAGCGACTGGCTGCATCGCGAAGTTCGGGGGCTGCCGACTGGTCGACGGCGATTTGCAGAAGCCCGGTTTCAATTTCGTTGAAAGCGGCCGTAAGGGAGATGGCGTCGGGCGGATCACGGGGTGCTGGAACGACCGCCAGAATGCTCTCGAGCTGGCGCAAGGCTTGCAATTTCCGGCTGGTGCCGGTGGGCAGGAATTGTTCGATTGACCGGATCGCTCCGGTCTCCGGCAGCTTTACCAATTTCTCGATCATGCGGAGAGCAGGGACTCCGGGTTCAACAATGAAATGCACGGCGTCGCGGGCGACCGGCATGTCGAGTGATGCCATCGGGCCCTGTTGAACCGCCGCATCGCCAAAGCGCAAACCCGGAACGAATACACCGCAGAACACCGATGCCGCTATCAGCACCAGCACAAGCAGCTGGCCGGCATTGCGGAGATTATTATCCAGCGGTTGTGCCACTTCCGCATCCAGCCAATGAACCGGCACATCGCCACCCTTGTCGAGCGCTGCAAGAGCGGCCGGTACGAGTGTGAGCACAACCACAAACGCCAGAACAATTCCGGCAGCAGCGGCAACGGCGGTTTGCGCAAGGGACGGCAACTGCCGGGCAAGCCAGATCAGCCAGAATACTTCGGCCACGCACATCAGCGCCAGCAACAAGCCGCCGCGGCGATGGGCGGCCAGCATCAACGCCGCCATGGGTTCACTGCCACGCACCCGGGATTGAACGTGGGCGAGAACCAGCACAATGGCAAACAACAATGCCGGCGCCATACACGCCGCGGCAAACGACCAGCTTACGGCATCAAGGCCTGGTGTTACGAGTGCTGCCACGCCTGCCGTGAGGCACACGGTGGCAGTCACCGCAATCAAGACCGGAACCGCAAATTTTGCTGCGCCAAGCCCCATGCCAAGCATTGTCAGCAAAACAAGCCCGGCGACCACCGTGGGAACGATCAAATCGCGAACGATATTGCTGGCAAAGGAATAAGCGTCCGGCGGAAAATACCAGGATAAACCGGTCAGCTGTTTGGTGGCGGCCGATGCGAACGACGCCGCCGCACGCTCCGAGCCTGGGACAGGCACTGCGATTACAAACCAACGGGTGCTGTCGACAGTGGCGGAAAGGCCTGCCAGTTGCGTCCACGGGATTGGCTGCGATACACCGCTCACCTCACCTTCGAAGCTGGCGGAAGCGGCCAGCAACAAATCATTGAGACCCGGTGGCGAGCGGCCCTGCGCCACAGCCCGGCCGATTTCAGTTGTCAGGGCGGCGAGGCCGGTGACATCGGGTGCCGAACCTAATGCATAATAGAGCGGCTGCATCCGCAGGGCGAATGCCACCTTGGCGTCGATATCGGCCGCATCGCGAAACAGGATGCCAAACTTCGTATAAAAATCTCCGGTGCCGGGAACGAATGCGGAGGTGAACAGATCAGAGCGCTTCGACAGCGCCGCCGCGGTTGCCAGGGCAGTGCCTCTTGCGGCATCCGCATCGGCCATTTCGATCATGGCGACAATGGTTTCGTCGATACCCGGAAAATTGCGATCGAGTTGGCCTTGGGCCGCCAGGGTCTGGACATCAAGCAGGATTTGCGGGCGCGCCGCAGGATCGATCTCCAGCGTTACCGCGGCATAGCTGGCGGTCAATGCGCACAGGAACAGAAAGCTCATGAACACCGCAGACGCGTTGCGGGCGCAGCTTCTGGCGACGCGGGCGAACAGATTGGGCCGCAGCTTCGGCCGGGTATCGGCCTTTGGCTGCGGTTTGCCGCTCCAATGGGGTTGTTCCCATTCTTCCATATTTCAAGCCGTCCCCAAGGGTTGCAGATTCGCGCACCCGCCGTCATCATAGGGCACAGAGCGTTGATGAAAAGTGTGGAGGCGGTTGATGCCTGCAGCAAGACAAAATCGGAACTGGGCTGTGGAAACGCTGGCCGTCCATGCCGGCGAGCACGTAGATCCGGCGACCCGGGCCTCCTCGCCCAACCTCGTCATGTCGGTCACATTCGCGCCACCAGAGTTGACCGGCTTTTCTGCCCATGAAGGCAAGGATTACGAAGGCTTCGTATATGCCCGTGTGGCGAGCCCGACAGTGCGCCAGCTTGAAGAGAAGCTCGCGGCTCTTGAGGGCGGCGAAGCAGCTCTCGCCTATGCATCCGGGATCGGCGCCATTCACGCCCTGATCGCCGGGCGGCTAAGCCGGGGCGATCACCTGTTGATGGCGGATACAAGTTATGTCGGTGTGGCGGAACTTGCGCGCGATACCCTGCCCCGTTTTGGCATCGAGGTTTCCTACGTTGACCTGTCACGCCCCGGTGACGTCGCGGCTGCCATCCGCCCCAATACCAAGATGTTATGGCTCGAGTCGCCCGCCAATCCGATTATGCGGCTGTGCGACATTGCATTGCTAGCCGACCTCGCCCACGGCAGGGGCGTGCGCGATGTCGCCATCGATTCAACCTTTGCTTCGCCCATTGCGACTAATCCCCTCAAGCTCGGTGCCGACTTCGTGGTGCATTCATTGACCAAATATATTGGCGGCCACGGCGATGCCATGGGTGGCGCCGTGATCGGCCGTAAACGCGATCTCGATGCGCTCAACCTTGAAGCGACAGTGCATTTTGGTGGTGTGCTTTCACCCTTCAACGCCTGGCTTATCTTGCGCGGTGCCGCAACTCTGCCGATTCGCATGCGGGCCCATGAGGAAGCAGCATTCACCGTGGCGCGGCATCTCGAAGGGCATCGGGCGATCAGCCGAGTGTTCTATCCAGGCTTGCCCTCACATCCACAACACGATCTGGCCCGCCGCCAGATGCGGAATTTTTCCGGTATGCTGACTTTCCAGACCCATGAAGCAGGTATCGGCGTAGCCCAACGCATGGTGAAGGAACTGGAGGTCATCCACTACGCCGTCTCGCTTGGCCACCATCGCAGCTTGGTGTGCTGGATCGGCACCGATGCCATTCAAGCTTCGTCGTTCCACCATGATGGAGCGGCGCTGCAACGATACCGCGAGTTTGCCGGTGACGGCGTCTTCCGGCTTTCGGTTGGCATCGAGAATGGCGACGATCTGTGCCGCGATCTCGACCGCATATTGCGGTGAAGCTCTTTGGCGGCAGTTTTGAATTCATCCGCTGATCAGCGTGAAAGTAAACTGAATCTGTTGCTCACTTGGGCAATTTGGCTGGTTTTTCTTCGGCCATCTTGTGCTGCTGGTAGGAGCGGATGCCAAAGGGTAGCATAACAAGATAGGCCAAGGCCAACACGGTGAGAAATTCCCACGGGTAGGCCGCCAGCATAATGATGGAGAACACACCGAGTCCGAGTATCGGCAATACCAGATCGCGGGGCACCCAGCGGCCAAGATTCTTGCCTGAGTAAGTTGGCACACGGCTCACCATCAGCAGCGCCACGCCCACCACGTAGGGACCGAAGATCAGGGCATAAAGCCGGCCATCGTCGACGATACCGAGGAAACCCAGATACATCGGCAACATGGCAAGGCCTGCACCCGCGGGTGCCGGTGCCCCGGTAAAAAATCCCGCAGCCCAGGCTGGCTTGTCGGGATCATCCAGCGCCACATTAAAGCGGGCGAGCCGCAGAGCACAGCAGATGGCCAGCACCAGTGAGATGATCCAGCCCGCCGTGCGCAGGTGGTTGAGTGACCAGAAATACATCAGCATCGCTGGCGCCACGCCGAAATTCACGAAGTCGGCGAGGGAGTCGAGTTCGGCACCAAACCGTGATGTGCCTTTGAGGTAGCGGGCAAGGCGGCCATCCACCGCATCGAGAAGAATGGCGATGATGACCGCGCCCACTGCCAGTTCGAAGCGCCCCTGAACCCCAAGCCGGATCGCCGTGATACCGCTGCACAGGGCCAGCAATGTTATCAGATTTGGCAGCAGATAGCGGATTGGAACTCTCTTGAAACGGCTTGCCCGGCGTGGATCGCTCCGCTCGGTGTTGTCGATGCTGGTTTCGGATTGGGGTTCCACCATCAGCTTCTGCGAGCCGTTCGCTCGCCCTCAGTGGAACTCAGGTCGGCCAATACGGTTTCTCCGGCAATGGCGCGTTGCCCGATGCTGGCGAGTGCACGGCAGCCAGCTGGCAGATAGACATCGACGCGGCTGCCAAAGCGAATGAGACCGAAGCGTTGGCCCGCCACCAGATGATCGCCCTGATTGACGAATTTGACAATACGCCGGGCGATCAGGCCGGCAATTTGCACGACCCCCACAAGGCGGCCATCGGACAATTCGAGGGTGAACGCCTGACGCTCATTGTCTTCGCTCACCTTATCCAGTTCGGCATTGATGAACTTGCCGGGCACATAGGCGATATGTTTGAGAGCGCCATCGATGGGGGCGCGGTTCACATGGACATCAAAAACATTCATGAACACCGAAATGCGTGTGACGGCATCCCGCGCCATATCAAGCTCCGGCGGCGGCACTACTTGCTCGAT
>JANLWG010000216.1:0-3794 GCA_031364405.1 Hyphomicrobiales bacterium | reverse complement strand
GGCCGCGCGCCGCGATTGGTGTGGTCTGGGCTCTCAGAGACGCAGCGCCCGAGGGCAAGAAACTTCGCGATGTGGCGCAGCGCTTCGGCATGCCGGCGATGACCGAAACGCACCGGAAATTCGTCGACTGGCTGGCGGCCTATTATCTCGAACCGCCGGGCAATGTGCTGCGCATGGTGTTGCGCTCACCGGGTGCGTTTGAGGGTCCGCGCGAGCAGGTGGCTTACCGTGCTAGCGGAACGCTACCGAAACGAATGACACCGCAGCGGGCGCGAGTCCTGGAGATAGCGCGTGAGGGCTTTGCCATGCGGGCGGTCGCGCTGGCGGAAGCTGCTGGCGTTGGCGCATCGGTGGTGAAGGCGATGGCGAGGGATGGCGGGCTGGAGGAAGTGGTGCTGCCGGTGCTCAAGCCGTTCCCGGTGCCTGATCTCAATCGCGGCGGTCTTGCACTCTCGCGCGATCAACAAATGGCAGCGGCAGCGCTGCGGGCGGTGGTGGCGGCGCGGAACCACAAGGTGGTGCTGCTCGACGGTGTTACTGGTTCGGGCAAGACCGAAGTTTATTTCGAAGCGATGGCGGCGGCCCTGGCAGCGGGCGCGCAGGTGATGTTGCTGTTGCCGGAAATCGCGCTGACGCAATCGTTTCTGGCGCGGGTCGAAGATCGTTTCGGTTGCGAACCTGCACAATGGCACTCCGATGTCAAACCGCGCGAGCGCGAGCGGGTGTGGCGCGGCGTTGCTTCGGGCGATGCCAAGATCGTGGTGGGCGCGCGCTCGGCGCTGTTCCTGCCATGGAAGCGGCTTGGACTGATCGTCGTCGATGAGGAGCACGAGGGCGCCTACAAGCAGGACGATGGGGTTTGCTATCACGCCCGCGACATGGCGGTGCTCTATGGCACCATCGGAAAATTCCCCGTCGTGCTGTCGTCGGCGACGCCGTCGCTCGAAACGCTGGTGAATGTCGATCGCGGGCGCTACGGCGTGGTGAAGCTGAAGGACCGCCATGGGCGGCCGGAGCTGCCGGAGGTTTCACTGATCGACATGAAATCGGTGGCGCTTGATCAGGGTGCCTGGCTTTCGGTACCGCTCGCTGAAGAGGTTGCGCAGACGCTGGCGGCGGGCGATCAGGCGCTGCTGTTTCTCAACCGCCGGGGCTATGCGCCATTGACGCTGTGCCGGGCCTGCGGGCACCGGATGGAATGCCCCAATTGCGCGGCGTCCCTCGTCGAGCATCGCTTTCGAAGGCAGCTCATGTGCCATCATTGCGGGCATATGGAGATCGTACCTCCGGCCTGTCCCCATTGCGGGGCGGCGGGAAAGCTGGTGCCGGTGGGGCCTGGTGTGGAGCGTCTGGCGGAGGAGGCGGCCAGACGCTTTCCCGAGGCGCGCATTGCCATTCTGTCGAGCGATCTTGCACGCGGCACGGAATTGCGCGATGTCCTGCGCGACGTGGCCAAGGGCGCCTGCAATCTGGTGATCGGAACGCAGCTGGTGGCCAAGGGGCATCACTTTCCGTTTCTCACTCTGGTGGGGGTGGTCGATGCCGATCTTGCATTGGAGTCGAGCGATCCGCGTGGGGGCGAGCGCACCTGGGCGCTGATGGCACAGGTGGCGGGACGGGCTGGGCGTGGCGAGAAACCGGGGCACGCGCTGATCCAGACCTATGTGCCGGAACACCCGCTGATGCAGGCGTTGCGGAAGGGCGACCGCGATGGTTATTTGAACCAGGAGAAAATGATCCGCGAGGGTGCCGGGCTGCCGCCCTATGGACGGTTGGCGGCGATTATCATTTCCGGCAGAGATGGTCTGGATACGGAGCGTTTCGCCCGGGCCGTGGGGCGCGCCGTGCCGGTAGCGGAGGGTGTGACCGTGCTGGGGCCGGCACCGGCACCCATTCATCTGGTGCGCGGAAAACATCGTTGGCGCTTTCTGGTGAAGGCCAAACGCGACGTGAACATCCAGGGATTTTTGCGTGAGTGGCTGAAGGATGTGAAGGCCAAGGGCTCGCTGCATCTGGCGATGGATGTGGACCCGTTCAGTTTTTTGTGAGTGCTACGCCCGCCCTCACCCTCCCATTGCGTGCCGCAATGGGCCCCACCCTCTCCCGTTTCACGGGCGAGGGAGATTAGGTGAAGCGCCATTCGATGCGGTGGCGGTAGGTTTCGCCGGGGCGTAGCGTGGCTGACGGGAAGTTCTTGTGGGTGGGGGCGTCGGGGAGGTTTTGGAGTTCGATGGCGATGGCGGCGTATTGTTTGAGGGGGCCGCCGCGGCCGGGGAAACTCTCGTTCCAGTGGAGGGCCGTGTACATCTGAATGGCGCATTCGGTTGACCAGATTTCCATGCGCCGGCTGGAGATGGGATCGTGCAGCGTGAGGCCGTGTTTCAGTTTGCCGCGTTCGCCGTCTAGCAGCCAGCAATTGTCGTAGGGCTCGGCTACTTTGCGGAGTTTGCGGAAATCCCAGCGGGTGCCTTCGACGGCGCGGATTTCGCCGGACGGCAGCAGCAGGTCGTTGAGCGGCAGATACGAGTGAGCGTTGATCTGCATTTGGTGATCGAAGGCATTGGCCCTGCCGCCCGAGAGATTCCAATAGGCATGATTGGTGAGATTGATCACCGTGGGCTTCGATGTGCGGGCTTCGAAATCGAGGGCCAGATTGTTGCTGCTGACTGAATAGGTGGCGGCTACGTCGAGGGCGCCGGGGAAGCCCTGGTCGCCATCGGGGGAATGGGTGGTGAAGCGGACGGCGTTGTTTTTTTCTTCGACGTTCCAGTGGCGGATGGCGAAATTATCGGGGCCGCCGTGCAGTTGGTGTTCGCCCATGTTTGGCTCAAGTTTATATTCATGGCCATCCAACGTGAACCGCGCCTTGCTGATGCGGCCGGCGGTGCGGCCGCACACGGCACCTGCCGTCCAATCACCGGCCAGCAATTGTTCATCGCTGCCACCGCCTGCCAGCACATCGACGCCATCCACACAGACTGATACGAGGCGGGCACCAAGTTTTGAGAAGGTGGCGCGGAGGTTTTTGCCGTGCAATTCGAGCATCAGTGATTGTCTCTCGGGATGCCCTTGACCTTGGCGATACGCTGAAATTTTACCGCACCCTTGATCACCATGCCCTGGGCCAGTTGATCGGCGGTGTTGCGGAAAATTTCCTGCCAGGGGGTTTGGGATTCAGGGAACTTGTATCCGCCGGCCTTGTCCAGCTCGGCGCGGCGCTTGTTGATCTCGGCAGCGGAGATCAGCACATCGCAACTGCCCTTGTTCAGATCGATGCGCACCCGGTCGCCGTTCTTAAGGATGGCGAGGCCGCCACCGGCCGCGGCTTCGGGTGAGGCATTGAGGATCGAGGGCGAACCGGAGGTGCCCGACTGGCGGCCATCACCGACGCAGGGCAGCGAGCGGATGTTTTTTTCGAGAAGGTAGCTGGGGGCGCGCATGTTGACGACTTCGGCCGAACCCGGATAGCCGAGGGGGCCGACGCCACGCATGAACAAAATTGTGTTCTCGTCGATTGCCAATTTCGGATCGTCGATGTTGGCGTGATAGTCCTCCGGGCCATCAAAGACGATGGCTTTGGCTTCGAAGGCGTTGAGATCTTTGGGATTGGAGAGATAGCGCTGGCGGAATTCCTCCGAGATGACGGAGGTTTTCATGATGGCCGAATCGAAGAGATTTCCCGACAGCATCTTGAAGCCGGCATGCTCTTTCATCGGCTTGCCATATTCCTTGATGACGCTGCGGTCCCAGGAGAATTTTCCCTCGCAGTTTTCACCGATGGTCCGGCCATTGGC
>JANLWG010000168.1:0-4024 GCA_031364405.1 Hyphomicrobiales bacterium | reverse complement strand
CGTTGGACTGGAAGCTTAGGGTTCAACCTTCATTGGTTGCGCTAGCGTGACCGGTAAGGATGACAGATATGTTCTTCTTCTGGTTCACTTGGGAGTTCAAGGTGAATGTTGCGCTCTGCCTCTTTGGTATCGCCGCAATCGTCAAGGCTCTACACTAACTGGGAGGCGGGTGCCGCAAGGCCCCGCCTTTCTGGTCTCAAGTGCTTCACTCACAAATTCTATCCACCATTTTCATTTGCACCGTCGGAAAAAGGTGCTCGGTACAAGTCCGGGCATGACGAGTGTTGGAGAGTAGTGGCCGGGAACGAGTGTGCGCTCTCCCCCCTCCTCGTCTTGACCGGGCATCGTCCCGGTCATCTTTTCGCGATGGTGGAGACTGAAGAAGGTGCCCGGAACACGTCCGGGCATGACGAGAGTGGGAGAGTGGCGCGTCCTCCTCGTCTTATTTGGTCATCTTCTCACAGCAGTTCGGCGTAGAGGTCGCGCCAGTCGGGGTTCATGGTGGCGATCAGGTTGTCTTTCCAGGCGCGGGGCCAGTGTTTGATGTTCTTCTCGCGCTGAATGGCGTCGACGACCAGCGGAAATGTCTCGTGGTAGACCAGCCGGATCAGGCCGTAGCGCGATGTGAAGCCCTTGATCAGGCTTTCGCGATGTTCGTAGGCGCGCCGTGACAGATCGGAGGTCACACCGGTGTAGAGCACACCGTGCGGGCGGTTGGTCATCATGTAGACAAAGCCTTGGCGCATGTGCGGATGCTGTCAGAAGTAATACCAACGGCCCCTGAATTTGACCGTTGTTCAATGCTCCTCAATTTGTCATCGCCGGATTTAGTCCGGCGACCCATGATGCAGCAAATTCCAAAGCCAGACCGGTTGCGCCATGGGTCCCCGGAACACGTCCGGGGATGACAAAAATGGGAAATCGTGGCCTGTCAGAGTCAATGTGATGGGCCGTTGGTATAAGTACCCGGAACAAGCGCGGGCATGGCGAGCGTTCGGAGATTCGGCTGTGGTGCGTGCTGCAAGGCTTGATCCTTCAACCGCGATCCACATTTTTTTTGGGTCGATGCAGGGATGCCACAGGTGTCGATTCAGCCATCGAACGGCCCAGGAGAACCGAAAAATGGCCGTCCGTCCGTATACGGAGAGTGCACAATTCGCCATGGATTTCGCAGGAATTTCGTGTGTTTCGAACATTCTGTCCGTACACGGAAGATCAGGCGGCGAACGGGAGCGTTTACCGAATGTTAGGGCCGATCGGGCACCATACTAGATGTTGACGGCATATTGCCGAATCACACAAACGGGTACACAACAAACTCCGATGACAACAGGAACGGCGAAAGACCTGCGGTTTCAGTTGTTAGATTTGTCGCTTACCTGCGTAGTGGGGCACTAACAACACACTAGGAGAGAACAAAATGGCTGCTGCTAAGAAAGCTGCGAAGAAGTCCGCTAAGAAAGCCGCGAAGAAGCCCGCCAAGAAGGCGGCGAAGAAGGCTGCAAAGAAGAAGAAGTAGTCTTCTAGCACATTGAACTTCAGGACTGGACCCCGGACGGCTTCGCCTCCGGGGTCAGTTCATTTCCGGCATGGCATTTGAAGAGGCCGAGGCCTTGCTACTGGTAAACGTAAACGCGGGCGCCGACATTCACCAGCTTGTAGAGTTCAATCACATCGGTGTTCATCATGCGGATGCAGCCTGATGACACCGCGCCGCCGATAGAGGCCGCGTTATTGGTGCCGTGAATGCGGAAAATGGTGCCGCCGATATACATGGCACGGGCGCCCAGCGGGTTCTCCGGCCCACCTTCCATCACATCAGGAAGCATATGGCCCTTGACAGCTTCGCGTTCGATCATCTGCTGGGGCGGACGCCAGGTTGGCCATTCCTGCTTGGCAACGATCCGCGAATTGCCGCTCCACTGAAAACCTTCACGGCCCACGCCGACTTTGTAACGGCGGGCTTTGCCATCACCGAGAACGTAATAGAGCGCCCGCTCGGGGGTTCGCACGATGATGGAGCCGGGGGCATATTTCCCAGCTTCGTCCCAAGCAACCACTTTCGACGTGGCGTAGTCGGACATGCCGCCCGATGATGTGCGGGCGATACGGCTGCGGGGTTTGCCGAACACGCATTCAAGGAAGTCACCGCATTCGCGCCGGCTCAGCCGCCGCTGATCGCTGGTCCTTTTCCGCGCCGCGGCAACCGCAGCCTGCTTGCGCGCCGCAATCTGCTTCTGCTCGGCTTTCTTTTTCTCGGCCTTCAGGGCCGCCGCCTTTTTCTTCTTGAGGATTGTTTGCTCCTCGCTGGCGCTGCCTGCGGGGGTGCTGGCGGCAGCCGGACCGGCAATTGCCACCATCATCACAATCGCCATTGCAGCAAATACTCCGCGCATCATTCACCCTTTACACATTATTAATCGACCCAGGAACCAGCCGCCCGCCAGCGAGTTATCAATGGGCTTTGCAGTTCATTACCGGTTCGCATATGATCTGTCACCAAGAGAGACGGGCCAACACGAACACGGAATCTATCATGAAAACCATGACCAAGACCTTTATCGTAATCTGCCTTGCCGGCACGTTGCTGGCCCTTCCCGCCCGCGCCGAGGAAGTGCCTGACGTAGTCAAGATATTATTCGGCACCTGGAAGAACCAGATGCAGGCCGAGCCCACCTACGAATCGATCGCCACCGGCGCCGACGGCACCATCACCATCACCAAGCTGGCTATGGAGAAAACTGCGGCTGGCCCCGCCCCTGGCATGAAGATGACGGTCGACGAAATCAGTCTTAAGGAAGTCTCCGACGAAGGCCAGGGGCTCTATGAAATTGGCGGCGCCAGCTTCACCGGCACGAAGATCGAGGTGTCTGGCCCCGATGGCATGGCGTTCAGTGCGGCCATGCCGGAAGCTGAAATCGAAAACTGGTACCTGATGAGTCCGGGTGAAAACCCAACACCCGAATCGACCCTTCGTTCCTCCCTGAACATCGCCAAGAAAATGTCGTCGGGCAAGATCACCATCGAGGCCATGGGCCAAACGGTGACGGCCGATGGTTATGAAAGCACCTGGGAGGGCGATCCGGTGACCGGCGCGGGCAGCTTCACCACGAAACTCGGCAATGTCGTCATAGATGAATCAACCATGAACCTGGCTGATCCCACTGGCACGCTGAAGCAGCTTGGCTATTCGGGCCTTGCCTTTGACGCGATGGGCGACGGCGACCTGAAGATCGCCGATGGCAAGCTCGGCCTGGATTTCAACTTTACCTATGCCGCCAAGGATATGGCGACGTTCAAGGTGTCGATTGGCGCCGCCGATGTTCCAGTCAAAGCCTATGCCGAAATGCAAAAAGCCCGAGCCGCCGGCAGCCCGCCGGATTTCATGGCGATGCTGCCGGAGCTGCAGAATGTCTCATTCAGCGGTTTCACTTTGCGCTTCGAGGACAACTCTATCACCAAGAAGGTGATGCCGCTGATTGCCGCCATGCAGGGCATGGACGAAGCGGCCATGGTGGCCAACGCCGGCGCCATGGTGCAGATGAGCATGATGCAGCTCAACAACCAGGCTTTCACCGACCAGGTTGTGGGAGCGATCAACGGATTTCTGAAAGACCCCAAATCGCTGACCATCACGCTCAAGCCCGCGACGCCGGTCAAAGTCATGGACCTCATGACAATGAACCCGGCCAACCCCGGTGAGGCGATCGAAAAACTGGGGGTAAGCGTTACCGCCAACGACTGAGAAAACGGGCCCCGCAATGGGGCCCATTTCGTACTATGTGGTGCCTATGCTTCCGGCAGGTTCAGCCTGATGTGGAGTTCGCGCAATTGTTTTGCCGTCACTTCCGAGGGCGCACCCATCAGCAGATCTTCGGCCTGCTGGTTCATCGGAAACAGCACGACTTCGCGGATGTTCGGTTCATTGCATAACAGCATGACGATGCGGTCCACACCCGGTGCGATGCCGCCGTGGGGGGGTGCGCCATACTGGAAGGCGCGGTACATGCCGCCGAACTTTTCC
>JANLWG010000157.1:0-7574 GCA_031364405.1 Hyphomicrobiales bacterium | reverse complement strand
CCGGTGAGGCCGCACCAGAACAGATCCATTGGCGTGAAACCGCCGAGATAGACGGTGAGCCCGCCGAAGATCATGGCGATCACCGGGATGAGTGCGATGAGCGACAGCACGCCTGTCACCATCACGCCCTTGTAAAGGGCGCCCATGATGTTGTTGGAGGCACCTAGTTTCACAAAATAGGTGCCGATGATCGAGGTGATCACGCAGGCGCCGCCGATGGCCAGCGGCAGCACCATGCCGGCCAGCTTCATGGCATCGGGCAGCACGATCGCCGCCAGCACCATGGTGGCAACCGTGGTCACCACATAGGTCTCGAACAGGTCGGCGGCCATGCCGGCGCAGTCGCCGACGTTGTCGCCGACGTTGTCGGCGATGGTGGCGGGGTTGCGCGGATCATCCTCCGGGATGCCGGCTTCGACCTTGCCCACCATGTCGCCGCCGACGTCCGCACCCTTGGTGAAGATGCCGCCGCCCAATCGGGCGAAGATCGAGATGAGCGAGGCGCCGAACGACAATGCCACAAGGGCGTCGATCACCGTGCGGTCGGTCGGTGCAAAGCCCAGCGAGCCGGTGAGGAAGCCGAAGTACAGGGTCACGCCGAGAAGGCCCAGGCCCGCTACCAGCAGCCCGGTCACCGCGCCCGCCTTGAACGCCAAGTCAAGGCCGCCGGCCAGCGACTTGGTGGCCGCCTGCGCCACCCGCACATTGGCCCTGACCGAAACGTTCATGCCGATGAAGCCGGCCGAGCCCGAGAGAATGGCGCCGATGGCAAAGCCGATGGCCGACCAGTGGCCGAGCAGGATCCAGGCGATCACAAAGATCACCACGCCGACGATGCCGATGGTGGTATATTGGCGCTTGAGATAGGCCTGCGCTCCTTCGCGCACGGCGGCGGAAATTTCCTGCATACGCGCACTACCAGCGTCGGCGGCCAGAAGCCCCCGCGTGGTGAAGATGCCGTACACGATGGACAACGCGCCCGCGAGCACGATCAGCCAGAGTGTAGAGGTCATGGATTAACCCTTATCGTTCGTTGAAGTTGCCCGGAAGCCCCTGACGGATGGCCGCGACGGAATCGCGCTTCCCTGCCCCTGCCCCGGAATGTGGCGCCCCGTATGCCAAATCGGAGGCGAAGGTGCAATGGGCAAGAAACTCCACAGATACCTGCTTGGCGCACAAGTGCAAGCACCAGTGTTCAGCGTCAGCTCGCTGGTGTTAGAACTATAGCGCATTCGCCAGAGTTTGCCGACAGTCGGATTTTTCCTGCCTTGATCTTTCCGGCCATCGGGGGGTGAAAACCTCCCGGGAAAATGACAACTGCCGCACTTCTGACAAATACTCCTTCAAATACCTTGGGTTGCTGATGAAGCTGAAAATAGAACTCTATCCCTTCGGTCTCCACCGTTCCGCTGGCGAGCCACTCCTTGGGGCAACCAGGAGCAACAACTATGGTATAAGACGGCCCAATCGTCTTGAATCCACGCTTCATGATCTCAGCTTTACTCGCAGTATGGAATCGTCGAATTTTGGTGACGTATCGATCCAGTTCTTCAAAGTTATCGAAGATGTTTGTTTTCGTAGAGCCGTCCGGCATTCCGACAACATCTGTGATTTTGCCGACCGCCAACTCTTGGCCCTCGTCGCGAGAATCCTTCATCGCTTGATGAATCACACCAATACCGGTGGCAAGATTTTCGCCTGCGGCTAGGAAAGAAAAGCCGAGATCAGCATCTGTCAACCGGGAAATATCGTCTATCGGGGGCAGCGCTGGTTCAGGGGCAGTTCCTGCGGAATGTGCCGGGGACACACCCAATAAAGTCAAACAGATTACAATGACTTTTGCGACCGCTGAATGAACAGGCAACATGCTCATCTTCGTAGAAAGCTCTGTCAGTCAAGTCGGGCGTGGCACATGTAGCCGCCAAGGTTTCCCGTGTATCCAATTCCGGATTAACTGATCCGTGAGGCCAGTAAAGTGTTCCGTTTCAGTTCCACCAGCCCTTGGCATGTTCGGCATCGCGCCTCGCCGGGCGGGACGCCAGGTGCATCTGGTCTTCCGATAGCGGTTCGATGTCCATGAGGTAGCGCTGGGCCGGGTTCAGGCGGGTGTAGAGGCCCTCGGTCAGATATTGGCGCTGCACCAGTTGCTGCGGCAGGTCGCGTCTGGTGTAGGTCAAGTGCAGCACGCGGCGTCTCGCACCATTGGTGTTGCGGGTGCCGCCGTGCCACATTGATGAATTCATAATGACGACAGAGCCCGCGGGTGCCGTCACCAGCAATTCGCCCGGATAGGGTGCGGCCAGATCCCTGGGGACGCGGGTCTGTTCCTCGGGTGTGAGTGGCGCTGGCACCCAGTCGCCGATATTCACATAGGGCACGTTGACCGGCTGCCAGTGGTGCGAGCCCGGTATGATGCGGGTGGGGCCGTTGTCTTTAGTCATATCGTCGAACAAGACGAGCGCATTGGTTACCCACCAGTCATCGGCAAATATTTTTGGCACATCCACATGCAAATCCTGATGGCCCTTGCCCGGCAAGGGATCGCGCAGGTTGGCGCCGTGCAGCTTGATCTCGCCGAGCATGTGGTGGGCGGCGGCGAGCAGCGGTTTGCAGGCGAGGCAGATGTCGTAGGCTGTGGTCTTGTTGTAAATGTTGGAAACGCGCGGTGCGCCCGGTTCGACATGAACCTCGTGGCCGCCCTTCTCACCTTCCCTGGCATGCAGGCGGTCGAACTCCTCGGCCATGGCGCGGGCCTCGAACTTCGAATAATAATTCTCGATGATGATGAAGCCGTGCTCATCGAGCTGGCGGAGCTGACCTTCTGAAAGCTCCTTGCCGGTCACGCCCAATTGGCGCAGCGCCTGTTTGGTGTACATCTGGCTGGTCCTCGTGGAACGGGCCAAATCCTATCAGTTATTTTGGGCTATGCAATTGCTGCCCGCGCAGGGCCGCGGCCCGCTGATAGCTGACCAGCCAGCCGATCATCACCAGCGCTACCAGCACCATCGGGAACACCGCATAGTTGACGGCATTCCAGCCCGGGCCGGCAAGCAATTGTCCCGCACTCAGGGAGGCAACGGCGGTGGTGGCGAAAATCAGGAAGTCGTTGAGGCCTTGCGCCTTGTTGCGTTCAGAGGGCTCGTAGCATGAGGTGAGCATTGTCGTGCCGCCAATGAAACCCAGGTTCCAGCCAAGCCCGAGAAAGATCAGCCCCACGGCAAAATTCCCGAAGTGAATGCCCATCAGGCCGGAAACCGCCGCTGCTGTCAGCAGCAGCATGCCCGCTGCGGTGATGCGCTCGACGCCAAAGCGGATAATCAGGCTGCCGGTGAAAAAACTTGGTAAGAACATGGCGAGTGCATGCCATTGGATGACCCAGCTCGAATCCTTGACGTTGAAGCCGCAGCCGATCATCGCCACCGGGGTTGCCGTCATCACCAGAACCATGATGCCATAGGACACCATGCCGGCGGCGGCGGCCACGACATAACGCGGCTGGCTGGCAATCTCCAAAAGCGGCCGGGCCGGAGCCGCATCGGCGCGCACCTGTTCGGGTGGCGGGGCTGCAAGTTTCAGCAGAACACCGATGCAGGCCAGGGCCAGAATTCCCATGGCCGCATAGCTGCCGGCGAAAGTCACGGGGGCCAAAAGATCGACCGTGCCCATGACCAGCAGCGTGCCGCAAAGTGCGGCGATAACGCCACCGGTCATTACCCATGAAATCGCCTTGGGCCGAAAACCGGGACTCGCCATATCAGCAGCGGCAAACCGGTAGTAAGAGGCCGAGGCCTGGAATACCCCCATCAAGGCCGTGCTCAGCAAGAACAGGACAAAACTCCGGTTGTAAATGGCGTAGACGCCCAGAGCCGCGGCACACATGCCTGCGAACGCGCCCAATATGAAGCCTGCCCGCCTGCCGATGCGCTTCATCAGCAGCGAAATCGGCACAGTGGTCAGAGCCGTGCCGATGACGAAAGTCGACATCGGCATGGTCGCCCAGGATTTATCGGGCGCAAGCTGGATACCAACGAGGCTGGCAGTTGCCACCTGCATGGTGGTGGCCGTTCCATATAGGCCTTGGGCTACCGCCAGCATCAGCGCATTGCGGCGCGCCTTGGTGTCATCATATATCGCGGTGACGCTCACGCCGCGAATTCGGCGGGGCGGCGCTGGCGGGCGAGATTGTTGAGCACGCCATTGACGAATTTGGGTTCTTCCACCGCGAAGAACGCCGCCGCCACATCGACATACTGGCTGATGGCGACCTTGGCGGGAACCTTGTCCATGAACATCAGCTCATAAGCGGCGGCCCTGAGAATCGCCCGCACCGTGGCATCGAGGCGGTGCAGCGGCCAGCCCTTGTCGAGAATGGCATCGAGAACCGGGTCGATTACCGGCTGCTCGCGCACCGTGCCATCGACCACTTCCTTCAGAAGTTTGTAGTCGGCCTCGCCGCATTGGCCGTCATCGAAGTTTTCGCCAGCAGCACGCGATGAAAACTGCGCCAGGGTTTCACCCACATCGGTACCGGCAAGGTCCATCTGGTACAGCGCCTGAACCGCACCAAGCCGTGCGGCGGCGCGTTCGATGGGCCGGCCCTGTTTCTTGCCGTTCACTTTGCCCGTACTTTCTTTTTCATGGTGCGCGACAGGCGGATCATGGCGAGAGCAGCATCGGCTGCTCCGCCACCTTTGTCCATCTCGCTCACCCGGGCCCTGGCCCACGCCTGGGATTCGTTCTCGCAGGTGAGAATACCATTGCCGATGCACAAGCCCTTCATCGATAAATCGATGATACCACGGGCGCTTTCATTGGCGACAATATCATAGTGCGAAGTTTCACCGCGCAACACGCAGCCCAGAGCCACATAACCATCATAACCGCCAGAGCCTGCCGCCATGGCGATGGCGCCGGGAATTTCAAGGGCACCGGGAACCGCGATACGGTCCCACTTGGCCCCCGCCCGCTCAATCGCGGCAATGGCGCCAGCGGCCAGTTCATCGCACAGGCCCGCATAGAAGCGCGCTTCAATAATGAGGAGCCGCGCTTTCATTTTGGCCACGGCAGCGTTGGTCTTTTCGATTTTCATGACTGTCCAAATTCAGCAAGCCGGGCCACATAGCGCGCCAGCATATCGATTTCAACGTTAACGGCGTCACCCGCCCGCGCATGGCCCCATGTGGTGACCGCTTGGGTGTGTGGAATGATGTTGACGCCAAACTCCAGATGATCAACCTCATTCACGGTGAGCGAGGTGCCGTCGAGTGTCACTGAGCCCTTCTCGGCGATAAATTTCGCAAGCTCCAGTGGCACGCGAAAGCGAAAGCGTTTCGAGTCTCCGTCGGGGGCTATCGAAACGATGTGACCGACCCCGTCGACATGGCCCGAGACGAGATGACCACCGAGTTCATCGCCAATCCTCAGTGCGCGCTCGAGATTGATGCGGGTGCCGTTCTGCCATTGGCCGAGCGTGGTTCTGGAAAGGGTTTCAGCGGAGACATCGACGCTGAAACTGTCGGCGCTTTTCTCCACTACCGTCAGGCAGCAGCCAGCACAGGCAATCGATGCGCCGATATCGATAATTGCCGGATCATAGGTGGTGGCAATCTCAAATCGTGTATCGCCGCGCTTCTCGATGCGGCGGACAGTGCCGATGCCAGTGACGATGCCGGTGAACATGCTTTTAATAATTCCCTCATGCTGAGGTGCTCGCCTCAGCGAGTCGCGATGCATTGATTCGGTGGTTGGACCCTTCGAGGCCCGGCATTGCCGGGCACCTCAGAGTGAGGATTGAACTTGGCGCCTCTCATAAACCGTCAGGCGGTCGGTCCCAAGCGTTTCCTCGTCACCCAAGGCGAATGGCTGCAATGCCTGTTCGAGCGGCAGGCCGGCCATGGCAGCCACACCTGAAGGGCCGATTACCAGTAGAGCCCGGAACAACTGCACCTCATCGACCAGGCCCACGTCGATAAAACTTCGCGCCAGCCTGGCGCCGCCTTCGACCATCAGGCGGTTGATGCCCCTCTGCCCAAGTTCAGCCAGCGCTTCGGCAACCGGCCCCCGCAAGACTTCAGCACCACGTTTGGCAAGCCTTGAGTGTGGCGGCAGATCGCGGCTCCGGCTCATGACAAAGGGTCTTGGCGAGCGTTGTTCCAATCCGGGCAGCCGACAGGTCAAGCCCGGATCGTCGGCTACAACGGTGCCCATGCCCACCAGGATCGCATCGCACTGGGCGCGCAGGAGATGAACGCGGGCCGCACTCTCTGGCCCGGTGATGGCGGTGCGCTGACCGGGCCCGGCAGCAATCTTGTCATCGGCGGAAAGTGCCAGCTTTAGAATCACTTGAGGGCGTTTGCTGATGATCCGGGTGAGAAAGCCTGCGAGATCGCGCCGGGCCTCTGCAGCACCCACGCCGACCTCAACTGCAATCCCCGCCTTGCGCAATATGGCATGGCCGCCGCCCGAGACGCGCGGGTCAGGGTCTTCAATTGCCGATACAACCCGCGCGATGCCCGCCTGCGCCAATGCCTCGGCACAGGGCGGTGTGCGGCCATGGTGGGCGCAGGGCTCGAGAGTCACATAGGCGGTGGCGCCACGTGCAGCCTCGCCCGCCATTCGCAGGGCTTCGGTCTCGGCATGGGGCCTGCCACCCGGCCTCGTCCAGCCCACCCCCAGAACCCGTCCTTCATTAACAATAACGCAGCCTACGGCTGGGTTTTCAGCGGTCGTTCCCAGCGCCCTTCGCCCCAAGCGGAGGGCTACATCCATCCAGCGGGCGTCGCCGTTCAATCGCGCTCGCCCCCGCCCTCACCGTCTTCGCCGGTGAGTTCGCCCAAAAGCTCCTCGAAATCCTTGGCCTCGCGGAAATTCTTGTAGACCGAGGCAAAGCGCACATAGGCCACGTCATCGAGCATCTTGAGGGCTTCCATGACGAGCTTGCCCACCGTCTCGGATTTGATCTCGCTTTCTCCCAGGCTTTCGAGGCGCCGGACAATGCCGGAAACCAGGCGCTCGACCCGCTCGGGGTCAACCGGGCGTTTGCGCAACGCCACCTGGATCGAACGCATCAGCTTGTCGCGGTCGAACGGCACCTTGCGGCCCGAACGCTTGACCACCATTAGATCGCGCAATTGCACGCGCTCGAAGGTGGTAAAGCGGCCCGAGCAATCGGGGCAGTAACGACGGCGGCGAATGGCGGTGCCATCCTCGGTGGGACGGCTATCCTTCACCTGGGTTTCTTCATTGGAACAAAACGGACAGCGCAAATCAATCCTCAGCCGTATATCGGAAACCGCCCGGTCAATGCCTTGACGCGCTTGCTCACCGATGCCTCGACCTTACCATTGCCCGGTTCGCCGTTCTTCGCAAGCCCATCGAGCACTTCATTGATCAGGGCACCCACCTCCTTGAACTCGGCCGTGCCGAACCCCCTGGTGGTGCCGGCGGGTGTTCCAAGGCGGATGCCGCTGGTGATTGTAAAAGGGGCGGGATCGAAGGGAATGCCGTTCTTGTTGCAGGTGATCAGCGCCCGGCCCAGGGCCAGTTCCGAGGCCTTGCCGGTCACGCCTTTCTTG
>JANLWG010000097.1:0-24519 GCA_031364405.1 Hyphomicrobiales bacterium | reverse complement strand
GGTCCATCTGCTCAGCGAGGCGATCCATGGCCTGCTGCGCGGTGAAGGCACCGGAGTTGACGTCACCGATGTTCTCCCAGAAGAGCTGGGCGAGCTTCGGATAGTCGGGCACGTTGATGCCCGTGGGAGTCCAAGCGACGCGGTCCGGCGAGCGGTAGAACTCGATCAAACCGCCAAGCTTCGGCGCGCGCTCGTCGAAGGACTTATGTCGCACCGTGCTGTCTCGGATGAACGTCAGGCCGACTTGGCTCTTCTTGACGTCGACCGTCTTGGAGACGACGAACTGGGCATAAAGCCAGGCGGCCTTGCGGCGGTCCACCGGCGTGGAGTTAAACAGCGTCCAGGAACCCACATCCTGATAGCCGCGTTGCGCTCCTTCCTTCCAGTAGGGGCCATGCGGCGCCGGGGCCATGCGCCAGAGCGGATTGCCCTGATCGTCGACGGTATTGTTGCCACTGCTCTTTGGCGCCACCATGGAAGCGCCAAACGCAGTATACCAGAAGATCTGCTGGGCAACGTTGCCCTGCGCCAAGGACGGTAACGACTGGTAGAAATCGAGGTCGGCAGCGCCCGGGGGAGCGTATTTCCTCAGCCATTCATCCCACTTGCTGACAGCGTAAACCGCCGCCGGGCTGTTGGCGCCGCCGCCGCGCGACACCGAAGCGCCGACCGGATTGCAGCTACCTACTTCCATGCGGATGCCCCATTCGTCGACCGGCCGGCCATTGGGAATGCCGACATCGGCTTCACCGGCCATGGAGAACCAAGCATCGGTCATACGCCAGCCGAGATCGGGCGCGCGCTTGCCATAGTCCATGTGCCCGTAAACCTTAACCCCGTCGATTTCCTTGACATCGTTGGTAAAGAAATCCGCGATGTCCTCATAGGCCGACCAGTTGATCGGCACGCCGAGTTCGTAGCCGTACTTGGCTTTAAACTTTTCCTTGAGATCGGGGCGATCGAACCAGTCCTTACGAAACCAGTAGAGATTGGCGAATTGCTGGTCGGGCAACTGCCAGAGTTTGCCATCGGGGCCGGTGGTGAACGACTTACCCATGAAATCGTCGATGTCTAGCATCGGATCGGTAACATCCTTCGCTTCACCGGCCATCCAGTCGGTGAGGTTGATGGCGCTTTGCAGCCGGGAATGCGTGCCGATCAGGTCGGAGTCGTTGATATAGGCGTCATACAGATTGCGGTTGGTCTGCATCTGGGTCTGCACGGCCTGGACAACTTCGCCTTCGCCAAGGATCTGGTGGTTGACCTTGATGCCGGTGATTTCCTCGAAGGCCTTGGTCAGCACGGTTGATTCATAGGTGTGGGTCGGAACTCCTTCCGAGAGCACATTGATTTCCATGCCCTTGAACGGTTCAGCCGCCTTGATGAACCATTCCATCTGCTTCATCTGGTCGTCCTTCGACAGCGTCGAAGGCTGGAATTCTGAATCAACCCATTTCTTGGCGGCTTCCATGTCGGCATAGCTCGGGGCGGTGAGCGCAAAGAGCGCAACCGCCGCCGTCGCTAGGAGCTTCATCTTCATTGATAGTCCTCCCTGGTAAGTTTTGGCATCCTTTGGCGGAGCCTAAAATAAATATTAAATGAACCCAAACGAACGTCAATAGAAATATTTTCGAAATTTGTGCAGTGCAATATTGCAGAATTCGAAAAAAAGTGAAAACATAGGATACTATTTCCTGCGGAACGCGCTTAGCTGACCGTGTCAAAGTCTTTGAAGTTATGGACCTGAAATGCCGATCTTGAGTCCACGCCAACAGCAAATACTCTCGCTCGCCCGCCAGACGGGAAATGTGCTGGTGGAGGATTTGGCGGCGCGCTTCGACGTGACGCCGCAGACCATCCGTAAAGACCTCAATGAACTCTGCGATGGCCGCCTGCTGGCGCGCACCCATGGCGGCGCCATGCTGTCATCGGGTGTGGAAAATATGGGCTATGAAGCGCGGCGTCATTTGGCAGCGCGGGAAAAAGTGGTAATTGGCCAGCGTGCGGCGGGTCTCATTCCCAATAATTGTTCGCTATTCATCAACATTGGTACGACGACGGAAGAGGTCGCGCGCGCGCTCATTCACCATGAAGGGCTTTTGGTTATTACCAACAATATTCACGTCGCTACAATTTTGTTGCCGTGTCCGAAAATCGAGGTGATCCTCGCCGGCGGTATGCTGCGCAAGACCGACGGCGGTATCGTCGGAGAAGCGGCTGTCGATTTCATCGCGCAGTTCAAGGTCGATCACGCGGTGATCGGTGCCTCGGCCATCGATGACGACGGCGCCATGCTGGATTTCGATTTCCGCGAGGTGCGCGTATCGCAAGCAATTCTCAACAATGCGCGCAATGTCATGCTGGTGTCGGACGCCATGAAGTTCACCCGCTCAGCGCCGGTCAGGATCGGGCATCTCTCGGAGGTCGACGTTTTTGTCACCGACCAACCACCCCCTGAAGCCATCATTGAGTTGTGCAAGCATCGCGGCGTACAGCTGGAAATAGCCGGTGAAAACATCGAACAAGAACTGGAAGTGAAACCTGCCGCATGATTTACGACCTCTTCGTCATCGGTGGCGGCGTCAATGGTTGCGGTATCGCGCGTGATGCCGCGGGCCGCGGCCTCTCGGTGTTTCTGGCTGAACAAAACGACTTGGCGTCAGGAACCTCTTCGGCCTCGACCAAGCTCATCCACGGCGGACTTCGCTATCTCGAGCACTATGAATTCCGCCTTGTTCGCGAAGCCCTGATCGAGCGTGAGGTTTTGCTCAAATCGGCCCCCCACATCATTTGGCCGTTGCGCTTCGTGCTGCCGCATCATCACGGCCTCAGGCCCCGGCCGCTGATCCGTCTTGGTCTGTTTCTTTACGACCATCTCGGTGGCCGCAAAATTCTGCCGCCCACTCGCAGCGTCGATTTGCGCAGCGACGAGACGGGCAAACCGCTTAAGGAAGAATTCACCCGCGGTTATGAATATTCCGATTGCTGGGTCGAAGATGCCCGCCTCGTTGTACTCAGCGCACGCGATGCCCAATACCACGGCGCTATCATCCGCACCCAGACGAAATGTACTGCTGCACGCCGGGTCGATGGTGTGTGGGAACTCTCCATTTCGGACAGCGGCGGAAAGCAGGAGACCATCCGCGCCAAGGTGCTTATCAATGCCTCGGGCCCCTGGGTAAGTGCGGTTCTGGGCGAAGTATTGGGCCGCCACGCGCCAGACAAGATCCGCATGGTGAAAGGCAGCCACATCGTGGTGGACAAACTCTACGACCACGACCGCTGTTACATTTTCCAGAATGCCGATGGCCGCATCTGCTTTGCCATTCCCTATGAGCAGAACTTCACGCTGATCGGAACTACCGACGAGGATCACGAGGGTGATCCTGGCAATCCCCGGATTTCGGATTCCGAGACCGACTATCTGCTTGCTGCGGTTGGCGAGTATTTTAGGCGGCCAGTAACGCGCGAACAGTTGCGCTGGGCATATTCCGGCATAAGGCCGCTCTACGATGACGGTGCCAGCAAAGCCCAGGAAGCAACGCGCGACTATGTATTGAAATTGGAAACGCCAGCTGGCGAGGCGCCACTCCTGTCGGTATTTGGTGGCAAGATCACCACCTTCCGTAAACTCGCGGAAGCGGCCATGGAAAAGATCGCACCGTTCTTTCCCTCGGCCGGGAAGCCATGGACGGCTGCAGCCTCGCTCCCCGGTGGCGATTTTTCATACGCCGAGGTTGAAACTCTCATCGCTGGATTGCAGCGTAAATATTCCTTCATGACACCGCGCAACGTCCGCCGCATGTTCCGTGCTTATGGCACCGAGGTTGAGTCAATCTTCAATGGCGCTCGCTTCGGGCAAGATATGGGCAAGAATTTCGGCATGCTCACCGAGCGCGAGATTGATCACATGATCACCAAGGAGTGGGCATGCACAGCGGACGATATACTCTGGCGCCGATCCAAACTGGGTCTGCACCTTTCCACGCAGGAACAAGATGCGCTCCGTCAACATCTGGCGCCAGAAGCCAAGTCCGAGAGACCCAAGCGCGCGAGGAAGTGACCATGGCCGATCTTATTCTTGCAATTGATCAGGGCACAACATCTTCCCGTGCAATCATCTTTGACGGAAAGCTCAATCCCAAAGGTTCGAGTCAGAGGGAGTTCCGGCAGTATTTTCCCAATTCGGGTTGGGTTGAGCACGACTTGGAAGAGATTTGGACGTCGGTGCTTTCCACATGTAAGAGCGCCATCAGGAAATCCCGTGCCAGAGCAGTGGACATCCGCGCAATCGGCATAACCAACCAGCGTGAGACCGTGGCGATTTGGGATCGCAAGACTGGAAAACCCGTCCACAAGGCCATCGTCTGGCAGGACCGCCGCACTGCCGAAGCCTGCGCCACCTTGAAGGCCGAGGGCCATGAGCCGCTGTTCACCGCAAGAACTGGCTTGCTGCTCGATCCCTATTTTTCAGGAACCAAGATCGCCTGGTTGCTCGATAGCGTGAAGGGCCTGCGCGCCAGAGCCGGAAACGGCGAGCTTTGTTTTGGTACGATCGACTCGTTTCTGCTTTGGCGTCTCACTGGCGGCAAAGTCCACGCGACCGATGCAACCAACGCTTCGCGCACGCTGCTCTACAATATTCATACAGGTGAATGGGACAATGAGCTTCTGGCAATTCTGCGTGTGCCGCGCGCCATGCTGCCTGAAGTGAAAGATAGCGCTGCGGATTTCGGCATGGTCGATCCCAAGTTGTTTGGCGCGCCAATTCCAATTTGTGGCGTTGCCGGTGACCAGCAGGCCGCCACTATCGGCCAAGCGTGTTTCAAACCAGGCATGATGAAATCAACTTATGGCACCGGTTGCTTTGCACTGCTGAACACTGGCGAAAGGGCGGTCGTTTCACAAAGCCGGCTTTTGACGACCGTGGCTTATCAACTCGACGGCAAGCGCACCTATGCGCTTGAAGGAGCAATCTTCATCGCCGGGGCCGCCGTGCAATGGCTGCGCGATGGTCTTAAGATTGTGAACAACGCCGCCGCCACAACGGCGCTCGCCAAGGCCGCTGACACAGGGCAGAATGTCTATCTGGTGCCGGCCTTTGTCGGCCTCGGCGCGCCATACTGGAATGCCGAGGCCCGTGGCGCGTTATTTGGATTGACGCGGGCGACAACCCGGAATGAACTGGCCCGCGCGGCACTGGAGGCCGTTTGTTATCAGACCCGTGATCTGCTCGAAGCCATGCAGAAAGATTGGGGATCGCAGGGTGAAATGATTCTTCGCGTCGATGGCGGTATGACCGCTTCTGATTGGACCATGCAATGCTTGGCCGACATTCTTGCAGCGCCCGTCGACCGGCCGAAGGTGCTGGAAACCACCGCGTTGGGGGCGGCCTATCTGGCTGGTCTCAAAGTGGGTTTGCTGCCGGAACCCGCGGTCTTTGCCAAGGCCTGGAAGTGCCAGAAGCGTTTTACGCCCAAGATGAATGCACAAACCCGTGAAGAAAAATATGCGGGATGGCGAAACTGTGTCAGGAAATTACTGGCCTGATGATTGGCGCACTGGTTGCTATCCTTCGTGCGCGATCGGAAAGTGACATCGCACCATGTGCGATGGATCAGGCGACGTCACCGGCGGAATGATGCGCGCGCATGTGTCCTTCATGCTGGAACATCGCGGATGAAATTCGCATCCCGAAGGCCGGTTGCGCAGGCTGGTCACTTCTCCCATGAGGACGGGTATTGTGCGCCGCCGCTTTGGATCGGGATTGGGCTGAGCCGCAATGAGGGCCGCGGCATAAGGATGCAGGGGTTTGGCGAATATCTCAGCAGTGGGACCGAATTCAACGAAGCGGCCCATATACATAATGGCGGCGGTATCACTCACGTGGCGCACGATGGCCAGGTTGTGCGTGATGATCACGTAGGTAATGCCGAACTCACCCTGCAAACGTGTCAGCAGATTGAGGATATCACCCTGTACCGATACATCCAGTCCGGCTGTTGGTTCGTCGGCGAGGATAAGTTTGGGGTTGAGCGCAATGGCCCTCGCCACTCCCACCCGCCGCGCCTGGCCACCTGATAGCTGGTGCGGATAACGCGATGCGAAATCCTTTGGCAGGCCAACCAGCAAGAGAAGCCGGTTGGCTTCCGCCGCGAGATCCTTGTCTCTCATGCCATGAACAATGAAGGGCTCGGTAATGAGCGACTGGACAGTTCGGCGCGGCGAAAGGCTTGAAACCGGATCCTGAAACATCATCGCCACATTGCGGTGGTAAGCGCGGCTTCCACCGCCGGCTTTGGCGAGAGGTTGCGCTCCATCGAATTCAATCTTGCCACTGGCAAAGGGCGTGAGGCCAATGATGGCGCGAGCCAGTGTGGATTTGCCGGAACCGCTCTCGCCAGCGATCGCCAGTGTCGTCCCGCGTGCAACTTCAAATGAAACATCGATCACGGCATCGAGATAACGATTGGAGAGACCGGCAATCTTGGCTTTGAGTGGTCCAGCCAAGGCATAACGGACATCGAGATTGCTGACCTTCAATAGATTCACTGCGGTGCGCCTTTGACCAAATGGCAGCGCGCACGATGCGCCGGACTCACATGCTTGTCGGCTGGCCGTTCATTGTGGCAGCGATCAACGGCGGAATCACAGCGCGGCGCGAATATGCAGGCGGCAGGTATCACATGTGAATTGGGAACCTCACCGGCGATCACCGGCAGATCGCGTGTAGCGTTCCCGATGCGGGCAGGATCGCAGGCAATGAGCGCCTTGGTATAAGGGTGTTGTGGCCGGTCGAAGATGTCGTTGACCGGCCCCGCCTCGATCACCTCTCCTGCATACAGCACGACAACGCGGTCGCAGATTTCGGCAATGGCGCCAAGATTGTGCGAGATAAATAAAATGGAGCCGTTGATCTCTTGGCGTAACTCCCTCAACAAATGCAGGATTTGCGCCTCAAGCGTTACATCGAGTGCTGTCGTCACTTCATCGGCGATAAGCAGTTCCGGTTTTAACAGCAGGCTCATCGCAATGGCGATACGCTGGCGCATGCCACCAGAAAATTGAAATGGATAGCGCTCCAATTGGCTGGCCGCATCGGGTATGCCGACGCGCTGCAGGGCGGCAATGACTTTCGCTCGTTTCTGCGTGTTGTCCATTGTATCATCGCGGTATTGAATGTCGGTCATTTGCTGGCCGATGGAGCGCACGGGATTGAGCGATGTCATGGGATCCTGGAATACCATGGAGATTCGGGTTCCCCGGATGGCTCGCATTTCATCCTCGGACAGGCCAACAAGATTGGTGCCGGAAAAACTGATGGTACCAGAAGTAATCTTCGCATTGGCGGAGAGCAGGCGCATGATCGCCAGCGCCAGCGTTGACTTGCCCGACCCGCTTTCGCCCACGACGCCGACAATTTCGCCACGCGGCACCGTGATATCGATATTTCGCAACGGATAAACGGCACCCTGCTGGGCATCAAAGCGCAGCGAAAAATCGCGGATTTCGAGAAGGCCATCCGTCATACGATACGCCGCAGCTTGGGATCGAGCATGTCGCGCAGGGCTTCACCAAGAAAAGTGAAGCCGAGTGTGGTGATAATAAGGGGAATACCGCCCGCAATCACAATCCACGGGGCGACCCGGATGAGGCCAAAGCCTTCCTGCAGAATGCGCCCCCAGCTTGGCGATGGCGGTGGAATTCCCATGCCGAGATAGGTGAGGCCCGCTTCGAGAGTCACCACGGACGGAATATCCATACTTGCGATGATGAGTATGGGTCCCACAACATTGGGAAGGATGTGGACGGCGATGATGCGGAATTTCGAGGCGCCCAATGCCTCGATGGCCTGAACATACTCCGAGTTTTTGAGCGACAGCGTGGCGGTACGGGTCAGCCGGAGGTAGGCCGGTGTCTGAATAACGATCACCACGAACATCAAAGTGGCCACACTGGCACCCAGCAAAGTCGCGACTGTCAGTCCCAGAATAACGGCGGGAAACGAGTAGATTGAATCCGAAACGAGGAGCAGCAGATTGTCGAGCCAGCGCGGTCCATATCCGGCAACAAGGCCAAGTGTCAGCCCCAGGATTAATGCAATCGCAATAGTCGAAATGCCGACAGAAAGGGCAATCCGGCTTCCGGCAATGATGCGGCTGAATACATCCCGGCCGAGATTATCGGTTCCCATCAGGTGCGCCAGATCGGGTGCTTGCAATTTTTCGGGCACGGTGATCTTGAATGGGTCAAAGGGCACGATCCATGGAGCAAAGAGTCCGCAGAAGACAACGATCAGTACAAGGATCAATCCAAACAACCCCATCGGGTCGCTCTTGAGGCGCCGCCAGATGAGTGACAGCCCGGTGGGAGGGAGCGTGGTGCGGGTCTCAGAGAGTTGCGCGGACACGGGGGTCGAGCCAGGCAACTAGAAGGTCGGCGATCGGCATCATCAAGGCAAAAAGTGCAACAGTCGTCAGCACCCCCCCTTGCACGACCGGAAAGTTTCGCATGTTGGCCGCATCGACAATGAGTTTGCCAATGCCGGGGCGGGCAAAAATTGCCTCAATGAATACCGCACCAGACAGTAATCCGCCGATTGCCACGGCAAGCAGAGTGATGGTCGGAAGGATGGCGATGCGAAGCGCATAGGATTTGATGATGCGAAATTCCGGCAGGCCAAAAGCGCGGGCCGTGCGTATGTGGTTCTCTCCCATGACCTCAAGCATCGACGCGCGGACGATACGCGACAGATAACCGACCCAGCCGAGGCCAAGTGCAAAACCCGGCATGATGATATGCAAGAACTGGTCGCGCAGATCCCCGGATTCACCGGCCCCGATCACCGGCAGCCAACCGAGCGCGACGCCGAACAACAGGATGAGGTAGATGGCCACAACAAACGAGGGGATAGAGATTGTGCCGACGGAAATAACACCGGTAAGTTTGTCGACAAAGGAATTGCGCCGGATCGCCGAATAGCAGCCGAGTGGAATGCCCACCGAGGCTGCCCAGCCCAGCCCGGCGGCGATCAGCACCAGGGTGTAGGGAAGGTTCTCTGTTACGATCAGGCTAACCGGTCTCTGGCTCCACATGTCGGTGCCGAGGTTGCCGTGCAGGAGCCGGCCGAAGAATGTGCCGAGTTGCACGATGATTGGGTCGTTAAGGCCCAATTGCTCGGTGATGCGGGCCCGCATTTCAGCGCTCGCCCGCGAGCCCAGCATGATGGTCGCAGGATCGCCAGGTATGAGCTTCAGCGCCGTGAACAGCATCACCATCGAAGTGATGAGAATCAGGACGGCCAGGCCGATGCGCTGAACTGCATAAAATAACATTGGATCGTTGTCTTGCTCCTGAAAATGAAACGGGCCGGATCACTCCGGCCCGGCCATCAACTATGCCGATTTGAAACGTTCAACAAGGATTTCACCGCCGGTATCAAAATCGGGAATGATCTTGGCGCTATGTATGTAATTAAGCGGATCATGGGTGATCCACACATAGGCACCGGTGTCCTCCATGATTTCCTGCATGCGCACATACATTGCAGCGCGCTTGACCGTGTCGGTTTCACCCAGGCCCTTGGTCCAGAGGTCTTCATATTCCGCATCCGACCAGCGTTCCCAGTTCCACACGCCCACCTGACTCTTGATGAACCATTGAATGGCATCCGACGGGTCGGGCGAGGCGCGATAACGCATCCACCAGAGTTGCAGGGTTTTCCAGTCCTCACCTTTCGATTCAAGTCCGAGATTCCAGAACGGACCGGAGTCAAGTGGAATGATTTCACACTTGATGCCGACGTCGGCAAGATTGGCTTGCACGATTTGTGCTGCAGTCACCCGATAAGCTTCGTTCAGGGTTTTAAACTCGACCGTCAGATCGCTAACCCCTGCCTCGGCAAGCAGCGCCTTGGCTTCTTCCGGATTGTAGGTGAACTTGGAGGTATTGCGGTTTCCCGGAACGCCGAGCGGAACCACACCATGTGCCAGCGGCGCGGTGCCACCATAGGCAGCATCGAGGATAGACTTCACATCGATAGCACGCTGGATTGCCTTGCGGACGCGAATGTCCTTGAGTTTTTCATGCTGGGTATTCATGCCGATCCAGGTGTAATAGGGGCCAGGCTGACTGGTAAGTTTCGAGTTTGCCGGCATTTGTTTCAGGTAGCGCGCGGCAGTGGCCGGCAGCACATTGGTAATCGCCACTTCGCCAGCTTCGAAAGCCAGTTCGGCGGCTGTGGTATCCTCGACATTGATGAAATGCACTTCGCCAAATACAGGTTTCGTGCCCTTCCAGTCCGGATTGGCCTTGATCACGATCTTCTGCTTGGGCGTCCACGAGACCAAGGTGTAGGGGCCGCACTGGCCCGGGAGTTCCGTCGTGAACTTCTGATCGGTTAGTTTTTCAACCATCGCTTTCGGCAGAACCGAACCTGACTCCGAGGCAATGCCCATTAGGAATGTTGCCGCAAAGGGTGATTTTAGAACGATGACGCCATTGTATTTGTCCTTGACCTCGACCTTATCGAGCGTCGGCCAACGTGCCGCCCAGTCGGACTTCAACATGCGTTCGAAGGAATACTTGACGTCTTCAGCAGTCACTTCTCCGAGATCGCCATTCCACATGAAGCCAGGTTTCAGAGTGAAGGAAATATGGGTGGGATCATCCTGGGCGATTTTCTCGACATAGTCCGATGGGGCCCAAGTCCAATTGCCGCTGGCATCTTTTGCCGGAATCGCAAGCCTTGGCAGGCAGGCATACTGAATGCTGGTCTCCGCGCCGCCAATCATATAGCCCGGATCGAGCACCTGTATATCGGCCTCCATCCTGACTTTTAGCAAATCGCCATCGGCCGCCAACACATTTTCAGGCTTGATGCCCAAGGCGGCGATAGCGGAAATAAAAGCGGCATTGCGAAGCACTTCACGGCGATTGAACATCTGTTCCTCCCTGAGGTCTGTTTTGAGTTCGTCGGTCAGTCGAAAGTCCGGAAAGCTGTCGTTACCCGTCAGACTGTACCCGATAGGCGCTGCTGTCAAATCCGCCATGACAGCCAGAGCGATACCGTGAACCGTTTCAAGGCCGGGATGAATATGACGGTCCTTGACGCATGCAATCTCGGCGGCGCATTTTAAGCCGTACGCAAAAGAGGGCTGCCATGAATAAGCACGAGCCACAAGAGCTATATCACCCCAAACTGATTGGAATGCTGGAACAGCTTTGGGGCGATGGCTGGTTATCGCCGGGTGGTCCCGATGAAGTAAACCGCCTGCTGGAAGGCGTCGAAATAGCTGGTAATAAAGTTCTGGATATCGGTTGCGGAGCGGGTGGCGTCGATGTGCTGCTGGTTCAGACCCATGGGGCGGCCTATGTCACCGGCATTGATGTTGAGGATACGGTGCTCACGCTCGCCCGCCAGAGTGCGGCGGCAGCCGGGCTTGCGGAACGGATCGGTGTAGTCAAAGTGGTTCCAGGGCCGTTGCCGTTTCCCTGTGATACTTTTGACATCGTATTCAGCAAGGACTCGATCGTGCACATTCCCGACAAGCATGCCCTGATGCGCGAAGTGATTCGCATTCTCAATCCCGGTGGCTGGTTCGTGGCGTCCGATTGGCTGATCGGCCATGACGGCGAACCAAGTGATGCCATGAAGGCCTACATTGCTTCGGAAGGCCTTGATTTCGGCATGGCATCGCCAGCCCGTTATGCCGGCGCCATGCGCCAGGCGGGATTTGAGAATATTTCAACCAGCAGCCGCAATGCCTGGTATCGCGACCGGGCTCGCGAAGAACTAGCACTGCTCAAGGGCTCTCTCTACGGTGAAGCCGTAAGCAAGCTTGGCAAGGAATTCGTCGACCACAATATCGAGATATGGACAAACATGCTGCCGGTGTTGGATTCCGGCGAGCATTGCCCGACTCATCTTCGGGCCAGGAAGCCTAAACGCAATCCCGTTTGAACGTGCGCTTGAAACTGCGCTCGATAAAGGGTTGGCCATGGTCGAAGGTCTTGACTGTTCCCTCCATGTGGAAGTGGGTCATGTCCGATGTCATCGACACGGCGGTTTCAGTTCGGGCATGCCAGTCACCGCGTCGGTATTCAACTGTGGTTGCCACCATCGAACGCGGCGCCTGGCTGCCGTCACGGCTCACGGCGAAATCTTTCAACTTGGTGAGACTGATCTCGGTTCCGGTGTCGTCAATTACATAGGTCCCATCGTTGCGCTTGATAGTAAAATTAACCCGCTGATTTTCGATGTCGAGAATTACATGACGGGTTTCAGCGCCAGCGTTCTTGATGGTAATCGGGGCAGGAGCCGCCTTGGCAACTGGCGCGAATTTCACTTTCACCAATCCGGCTTCGCTGACAAGCCGGGGTAATGCGATCTTCGATTTCGAAGGATCTATGGTCACAGTTGCTGGTTCCGGTGATGGCCAGACGATAGGCCAGTAACTTGTCGAGATAGCAACGCGCAGGCGGTGGCCCGCTGGAATGGTTGCGGCAATCTCGTTCAATTCAATGGCGGCATCATAAAATTGACCGGGCTTCAATGGCGTAGGTTTTTCATGGCTATCCCGGTGCGTCAGATTGAGCAGCCCATAGGTGATGCGCTCCGATTTACCATCAGGATGGATTGCATTCAGGCGAACCGCCACCAACGCCTGGCGCCTATCGGCGGCAACCCGCAATTTTACATGGACGCGCCCGACTATCGATAGCGGCTTCTTCAATGGCGCACTGTCAAAGCACAGCGATTGAACATCGTCCTCGCGCTGATCAATGGCGAGTTCGGGAGCTATCTTGCCAAGGCCATAGGCACACCATTCGCCCGATGTCAGCCCCGTCGACATGCTGGAGCATATGGAGCGCGGCTTGGCCCGGCTGCGTTTGGCAAGCAACGCGCCGTCACCAAGATGATAAGTCTCGGCCTTGATGTTTTTCCACGGCCACTGCGGCAGACCGATCCAATGCCCCTTGCGCTGGTCAAAGTGAGGCCGCGGTGTTTCGCTCTCCTGCAACCACAGGCGCAGCGGCGGATCATTTTCGACGCCGGTTTTCCTGCCTTTGAGCCAGCGGTCCCACCAGCGATTGCACTCCTGCAGAAAACCGATGGCTGGCCCAGGAATGCCTACATGCGGATATTTGTGCCCCCATGGCCCGGCGATACCCTTGGCGCCGGGCAGATTCTCCACACTGCGGAAAACCGCCGCGGTATAACCGTCAACCCAACCGCTGACATTGAGCACCGGTATTTCTATGGCGCTGTAATCTTCGCACACCGATCCATGTTTCCAGAATGCGTCACGGCGCTGATGCTCCATCCACAGCATGGGATAGCAGTCGAGATTGTCGAGGCGGTATTTCCACATTTCCTTCCAGCGATCCTTGCCGACGATCGCCGGGTCGGGTGGTAGTGATCCGCAGGTAAAGAAATAGCCGCCCCAGTCGAGCGTGTCGTTGAGAAGGCAACCGCCCATGAAATGCACATCATCGGCATAGCGGTCAACAGTTGAACATAACGAGATTACCGCCTTGAGGGCCGGCGGGCGGCGCGCCGCCACCTGCAGTCCATTGAAGCCGCCCCACGAAATTCCAATCATGCCGACCGCCCCGGTGCACCAATCCTGCGCCGCCAGCCAGGCGATGATTTCCACGCCATCATCCTGCTCGCGCACATGGTATTCGTCCTCGATCAGGCCATCACTGTCACCCGAACCTGAAATATCGACGCGCGCCACGCCGTATCCATTGGCGGCGAACCAATAATGTGTTTCGTCATCGCGGATGCGTGTGCCATCGCGGCGGCGATAGGGGATGTATTCGAGGATGGCTGGAATCGGCCGGTCATTGCGATCCTTTGGCAAGAGCAGCCGTGCCGCCAGCTTGCGCCCATCTTTCATCGGGATCCACGCTATCTCGATGTTCTCGACCTGGTCGCGATAGTCCTGAATTGCTGGCTGCTTGCCCGCCATGTTGCCTCCCCGCTATTTTAATGGTCAACTAAATCGTTTCTTTATCCGGCTGTCAACGCGAGGTTCCATGACATTTTGGCAATTCAGCAATGCGAGCGAGCTGCGTGGCGATTGGTTCTTTCCAACCGAAACGCGTTTTGGCGCTGGCCGGATTGCGGAGCTGGCAGGGCTCCTCAATCAGTTCGGTATCATGCGGCCGCTGATTGTGACCGACCGGGGCCTGACGGCAACTGCAATCCCGGACCGCATCTACGCATTGGCAAGTTCAACGTCGACTCCGCTGTTGTGGGCAGGGGCGGATCAAAATCCCACAGGCGAACAAGTGATCGCCGGCACGCAGGCCTTTCATGATCACCGGGCCGATGGCGTTATTGCTCTGGGCGGTGGCAGTGGGCTTGATTGTGGCAAGAGTGTCGCGCTGCTGGCGGGGCTTGGCGGCGATCTCTGGCGTTTTGCTTATCCGCGGAGTCTCGAGGTGCAGGCCGAGCGTAGCCACGTGCCGATCATTGCCATTCCAACAACTGCTGGCACCGGAGCGGAAGTTGAGGCCAGTGGCATCATCACCGACACTTCGAGGCCGGCAAAAGCTGGCATTGTCAATCTCTCGATGATGCCGCGCGTTGTGATCGCCGATCCGGAGTTGACACTCTCGCTTCCGCGCAACCTCACGGCGTGGACTGGCATGGACGCGCTCTCGCACAATCTCGAAGCATTGTTGGTGCGGCAGTTCCACCCCATGGCCGATGCCATCGGTGCGGTTGGCGTCAAGATGTGTCATGACTGGTTGCCGCGTGCAGTTGAGGACGGAACTGACATCGTGGCGCGTTCTTACATGATGGCGGCGGCGATCATGGGTGCCACTTCGTTTGTCAAAGGCCTTGGCGCCATGCATGCGTTGAGCCATGCCATTGGCGCCCTCAATGGCTGCCAGCACGGCCTCACCAACGCTGTGCTGATGCCTTACGTCCTGCAATTCAACCGCCCGGCGATTGAATTGCCGGTGGCAGCGCTTGCAACTTACATGGGCCTTGACGCCACATTCGATGCTTACTTTGATGCCGTCGTTTCACTTGGCAAGCAGGTCGGCGTCCCCCGGCGCATCACCGATATTGGAGTCGAACGCCAGGATTTCCAGCGCTTGGCTATCATGGCGCTGCCCGATTTCA
This sequence comes from Hyphomicrobiales bacterium, assembly GCA_031364405.1. GTDB lineage: Bacteria > Pseudomonadota > Alphaproteobacteria > Rhizobiales > Aestuariivirgaceae > Aestuariivirga. The sequence continues at coordinate 9,377 of JANLWG010000097.1, read as the reverse complement.
ACGCCGGCTGCAATCCCCGTAAACTCGACGTGCCGGCACTGGTTTCGATTCTTGAAGCCGCAAGTCAGACATGATCGCGCGGAATACGCAGAGACCAAGTTGTGGTCTTTACTATTTCCTCGCCCTCCTTTGCCACCAGCGAAGCATCGACCAGGAATTGTTCCGCCGTTGATGTCATCATGACTTTTGTTTCGATGATCACAGCCCAGTCACCGCGGAAATAGCGCCTGATGTAGTGGGTATCCAGCCGGGCTGATAGCGGATCATCTGCCTTGATTGTGTAAGTGTGCTCGCTGCGCAAGTTCAGTTCCATGCCAGTGTCATCAATACGGTGGAGCCCCTCATCATTGAGTCTGGTCAACACCGTTTCGCCATTCATGGCATCGAAGCGAGTTATCCATTGGTTACAGGCTGGCTCAATCTGGGTCTGCCGCAAAGGCGCCGACGATTGCGGCGCTGGCAATGCCGGAAGTTTGTCATCAAATTGGTTCGGTCTTCGCACTGGAAGCGACAGTTCACTCCGGTCGCAATGGATCGCCAGAGTGTTGGCAGCGGGAGAGGGCCATACAATTGGCCAATAAGCATTTGATATGGCGGCGCGGATGCGGTTGCCCGCTCCGAAGCGATGGCCGATATCGTTGAGCTGCAACCGCACGCGGAAACGCTTTCCTGGCACAAGTGACTCTGGCTGTTGGTGGCTCTCGCGATGCGTGAGATTGAGAATGCCGTAACTGATGCGCGTTGCGGCACCATCTGGAAATACTTCGCAAAGCGTGGCGACGACGAATGCGCCAGGTTGATCGCATTCGATGTCGAGTTCAAGAACCGGCGCGCCCAGACAATCGAGGGGTTCAATCAGCGGCGCGCTATCGAAAATCAATTGTCCGCCCATCTCCTCGCGTTGATCAAGTGGCTGATCGGCCCACGTTCCGTAGGCGCACCATTTGCCAGCAGCCATTCCAGTGGTCTGCGGCGACGAAATCGTAACAACTTCATTGCTGGATGGACCAAGCTTTCCAGCAGAAAGTCCAAAAGTCTGAAGCTGTAAGTCTACGGGAGGCCACTGCGGTTCAGCCACCCAGCGTCCCGGCTTTTTTGGATTGTAAGGTTGCGGCCGGATTGCATCTTCGATCCAGGCCCGCAGCATGGGCTCGTCCATCACGCCAGTCTCGATGCCCTTCAGCCATTTGTCCCACCAGCGCAAGGCTTCCTGCAGAAAACCGATCTGCGGCCCGGGCTTGGCAAAATGCGGATATTTGTGCGCCCACGGACCAACGAGGCCCTTGCGTGGTGATTGGAGATTGGCCAGCAGCCTGAACACCGAGTTGGTATATCCATCGGCCCAGCCCCCCACCGCCAACACCGGGCATTGGATTGCTCCCCAATCCTCGCACACCGAACCGTGTTTGTAGAATTCATCACGCCGTTGATGGCGTAACCAGTCTTCAATCCAGAACCCGCTCTCGTTCAACCGCTTCGTCCACAATTCGCGCCAGCGTGAACCTGCAACTTCCGGATCAGGCGGCGCCGCATTGAGCGAAAGCATAACCGAGCCCCAAGTGAGCTTATCGAGTAAGAGGCAGCCACCCATGAAGTGAATGTCATCGGCATAACGGTCATCGGTCGAGCAGATGGAGATTACCGCCTTCAACTGCCTGGGCCGCCGCGCCGCTACCTGCAGTCCGTTGAAGCCACCCCAGGAAATGCCGATCATGCCGACGCTTCCTGTGCACCAGGGCTGGCGTTCCAGCCACTCAAGAATGGCCAAAGCATCGTCCTGCTCTTCTCGCAGGTATTCACCCTTGAGTACGCCCTCGGAATCGCCAGAACCGCGAATATCGGCCCGCACGCAGGCATAGCCGTGGCCTGCGAAATAAGGGTGGGTGATTGCATCGCGTTCCGCAGTTCCGTCGCGCCTGCGATAAGGCAGAAACTCGAGAATGGCGGGAACCGGATTGGTGTCTGACCCCACTGGCCGCCAGATTCGCGCGGCGAGGTGTACCCCATCGTGCATTGGGATACGGACATTGTCATAAACTTCAGTCTTGAACGGAAAATCGGTGATGGTCTGCATGGCTCAAACAACTTTGTTGGTCCGGCTCGCAACACAGCACATCATTGAATGCCGCGCCAGCCTCCACCTGTCTGTGTTGCTTAAGGGCACATGCTTGTTGTACAAACGTTCAACAAGGATTGACCAATTGCACCCTCGCTATCAAATTCTGTTCGAACCGGTGAAGATAGGGCCAGTTACCGCGCCGAATCGCTTTTACCAAACGCCGCACGCAACTGGCATGGGCTGGCGCGCGCCAAAATCGTCGGCAGCACTGCGCGGCATCAAAGCCGAAGGTGGCTGGGGTGTCGTTTGTACTGAATACTGCTCAATTCATCCGTCATCGGATGATTTCCCTTTTGGTTACCTTTCCTTGTGGGATGAAGACGATATCCGCGCCCTTGCCGTCACCGCCGGCGCCATCCATCGCCATGGCAGTCTCATCGGTGTTGAACTTTGGCACGGCGGTTTTCACACCAACAACCGCCTGACCCGTGAGCCTGCTCTGTCCCCATCGGGCCAAAGGCCAAAATTCCCTGGTCCAGGTTCCGCCCGGGTGATGGACAAATCCGATATCCATGCATTCCTAAGCTGGCAACACGATGCTGCGGTTCGCGCGCGGCAGGCTGGTGCCGATATTGTCTACGTTTACGCTGGCCACGATTATCTGCCGTTCCAGTTTCTGTCGCCACGCACCAACCGGCGTCACGATGAATATGGCGGCAGCATCGAAAACCGGACGCGTCTGATCCGCGAAATGATTGAGACGACACGGGATGCTGTAAAAGGTGAATGTGCGGTTGCCGTGCGTCTGGCGGTCGATGAGTTGCATGGGAATGACGGCATAACCCATGATGGAGAGGCCCGTGAGATCGTATCAATTCTGGCCGAACTCCCCGATCTTTGGGACGTGAACCTCGCAGGTGCGTTGGGCAATGACTCAAAGAGCGCACGATTTTCAGGAGAAGCCTTCCAGCAGGATTATATAGCCTTTGTAAAATCCTTGACGACCAAGCCAGTGGTTGGCGTCGGCCGTTTTACCTCGCCTGACACGATGGTCAGTCAAGTCAAGAATGGAATCCTCGATCTGATTGGTGCGGCACGCCCCTCGATTGCCGATCCGTTTCTTCCGGCGAAGATCAGGGAAGGCCGCGAGGATGAAATCCGTGAATGCATTGGCTGCAACATTTGCCGTGCTGCCAACAACGAGGCGGTTCCCATCCGTTGCACGCAGAACCCTACAATGGGTGAAGAATGGCGCCGCGGCTGGCATCCTGAAAAGATCGCTCTCAAGAAATCAGATGACAAAATACTGGTCGTTGGCGCTGGGCCAGCAGGCCTTGAAGCAGCACTCGCGCTCGGCCAGCGTGGTCACAATGTCATCCTCGCGGAGGCCTCCCGTGAACTCGGCGGCAGATTGCTGTTCGAGTCCAGCCTGCCGGACCTCGGCACGTGGATCCGCGTACGTGACTACCGCGAGCATATGTTGTCGAAGCTGAGCAACGTCGCAATCTACCGTGAGAGCCGCATGTTGGCGCATGACATTACTGAACTGGCATCCGGTCACGTCGTCCTCGCTGTTGGCAGCCGGTGGCGCCGCGACGGTATTGGCATCGTACGCGAGAGGCCTCTCGATCTACCGCCCGATGCTCCCGTACGGACCCCGGATGACCTTGCTGACCTGATAGACCCTGTGGTGATCTACGACGACGATCACTACTTCATGGCAGGCGCTCTGGCGGAAAAATTGAAAAAGCAGGGCCACGATGTAACCTATGTCACCAGCTTGCCAATTGTCTCCTCCTGGGCTCAGATGACTGATGAGCAATATTTGATCGAACGGCGTTTGGTTGATCTCGGCATCAGGATATTGGTGTCTCACACGCTCACAGCCGTGCAAAGTGATCGCGCAGTGTTCACCAAAACATTGTCCACAGTCGATGCGGTAGTTCCGATTGGAAGCCTCATCCTCGTCACGGGACGCCAGCCCGAAGACCATTTGTTTCAAGACTTGTCATCGACATTCGACATGACGAAGGTTACTCGCATCGGCGATTGTTTGACGCCGTCTCATATTGCTGATGCGGTCTACTCAGGTCATCGCTTTGCCCGCGAACTCGGCGAATCACGTTCTGCAATCACACCCCGGCGGGAGCGGCCAGAACCATGACAAGACGCGGATCAAGGTCTTCCCGCAGCCAGACGGCAATTCAGCAGCGGCCGTGGAAACAATTCACTCTGCTCTACCGCCCCATCGAAATATTGTCTGCCGATCAGGTCGAGGCAATCCATGATACCGCCCTGACGATCCTCGAAGAGATAGGCATGAAAGTATTGTCTGACCGGGCCCGCGCACTCTATGCCGATGGTGGTGCTGAAGTAACAGCAGGATCGGACCGCGTGCGCTTCGGCCGTGAGATGGTAATGAATTGGATTGAAAAGGCGCCATCCACATTCACGCTGGTTGCCCGCGATCCCGCCAAGACACTCACGGTCGGCGGCCCTCATGCGGTGTTCTCATCCGTCGGTGGCCCGGCCTATGTCAGCGATCTTGAACGTGGCCGCCGGCCAGGAACTTATGCCGAACAGTGCGAATTTCTGAAACTTGTTCAAAGCTTGAATATCCTGCACCAAGAAGGCGGTGGCCCGTTCGAGGCGCTCGATCTTCCCTCGCGCACCAGGCATCTCGATCTTTATTATGCGGAGGCAACGCTGCTCGACAAGAATTGGCAACCGCAGGGGTTGGGCCATGACGTGGCTCTCGATGCGTTGGAGATGGCAGCGATTTCCCTCCGTACCACCCGTGAGGCACTGCAGGGTACCTGCGTGTTTACCTGCGTTATCAACACAAACTCACCGCTTCAGCTTGATATTCCGATGGCCGATGGATTGATCCTCATGGCAGAACACGGTCAGTGCAATGTGATTACGCCCTTCACCCTTGCGGGCGCCATGAGTCCGGTTACCATCGCTGGCGCATTGGCGCAACAACATGCCGAGGCATTGGCCGGAATCGTCCTTACACAGATTGTTCGTCCCGGTGCCCCGGTCTTGTATGGCGGGTTCACTTCGAATGTCGATATGAAATCTGGCGCGCCCGCTTTTGGCACGCCGGAATATACCCAGGCAGCGCAGGCTTCGGGGCAGCTGGCAAGAAGGTTCGGCCTGCCGTTCCGCTCGAGCAATGTAACAGCGGCGAACGATGTCGACGCACAGGCCGCCTATGAAAGCATGATGGCGCTGTGGGGCTCGATCATGGGCGGTGCCAATCTGATCATGCATGCAGCCGGCTGGCTCAATGGTGGTCTCACCGGCTCGTTCGAGAAGCTTATTCTGGATGCCGAATTGCTGCAGATGATGGCCGCCTATGCTGAGCCCTTTGCCGTGACGGCCGATACACTGGCACTCGAGGCGGTGCGCGATGTGGGTCCGGCGGGACACTTCTTTGGAACCCCACATACGTTGGCCCGTTACGAGACCGCTTTTCACCAGCCGATGCTCTCGAATTGGGACAATTACGATACCTGGATTGAGCGTGGCCGGGAAACCGCACCTGCGAAAGCCAACCGTGTGTGGAAACAACTGCTCGCCGACTATCAGAAGCCGCCCTTGGATCCGGCGGTTGACGAAGCACTTCGCGATTTCGTCAGGCGCCGCAAGCTGGACTATCGCTGAAGTTTTCCGATGCTGGCCTCAATTACTCGATAAACAGCATCGCGTGCTGCCTCGCGTGAGATCACCCTCGAATCGAGGCACCATTCGAGCCACAGGCCATCAATGAGGGCAATCCAGACCGTGGCGAATGCGCCGCCGTCAATGACGAGCTTGCGTTGTCTTGCTACTTCGTCAATGACTCGCGCCAGTGCTTGCCGGTAGCCGTGATATGACTTCCGATGCGCAGCTTTCAGCCGGGGGTTGACCGCCACCTCGCCCCATAATGCGAGCCACGTGCGCAAGTTCGATTTCGAGAAAATTGGCGGTGCCAGCATAAGATCAATGATCGCAACCAGCTGTTTCTCCGCGCTGCCATCAACAGCCAGTGAAGCATCGCCTGCGGATCTCATTGTGGTGGTCATTGAGTCATAGACAGCCGCCAGCAGATCGCGAATGCCTTCAAAGTGATGATTGATCAGTCCGCGCGAAACGCCTGCCTCTGCTGCAATGTGGTCGATGGTGAAGTTGCCGATGCTGCCCCGCGAAAGGCAACGGATCGCCGCCGCAATCAGTGACTGCCGCCGCGCGTCTGCTGTCTGCCGGGAGAAGCGCTGACTGGATTTGTTCTTCATCTGCTTAGCAGTAATCGCGTGGAAAGGTTTGCGTCCGGCCATTTGAAAAGATGATGCGGCCACCCTCCCGAACTTCGATCTGCCATGTGAGATGGAAATTCTGTGCATCGGATAATAGTTCGGTTCGCGCTCTACCCGAGGTATCTGCCGGACCACTCTTCATTGACCACTCATATTCTGTGACCAGCCTGGCCGACAGGGGATCAGAGGGATGGATGAAAAAACTATCGCTGTTCGAAGCTGAACCTTCGATGTTGCGGTCATCGATCCGCCATGCGCCGTAATCCGTGCGCAGCCTGATAGTGCGTTGGCCCGTAACCAGGTCGTCTTCGACAGTTTTGAAATAAGTCTCGTCTCTGATTGCCGTCGTCGGAACCGGTTCGGAGATTTCGGGGCAAGCAAATCGGACATTGCGATCAAGCGCCGATGGCGGCCGGACCGGAAGGCGCAGGCTCGACGCGCCGCTTGTCAATGTAATGGTTGAAAGTTCAGGCTGCGGCCACAACACGAACCAAAACTGGTTCTGGATCGCCAGCCGCAGGCGATGCCCCTTGGCAATGGTTCGCCCAAAATCATTAAGCTTGACCACGGCGTTGAATGGCACCCCCAGCGGACAAGGTTCCGGAAATTCATGCGAGCTTCTGTGCGAAAGATTAAGTACGCCATAGGTCATCACGGCTGATGTACCATCAGGATAGACATCGCACAGGCGCACCGCGATGTTGACAAGGGCTCGGTCGACAACCAGTTCGAGGTGAGCCTCAGCGGCTCCAAGCAATGTGAGGTCTTCAGTCAGAACCTCACTGTCGAAGCAGATTGATTGTCCGTCTTCGCGGCGTTGATCGATGGCAAGATCGGGGCATTCACCGCCATTGCCTCCCCAGCGGCCATAGTCGGTTCCTGCCGTTGCCGGGCAGCACATCGAAAGATCCGGCCCATCCTGTGGTGCCGAACCAAGCCCGGTCGAGTTGAGAAATCGTGTCTGCCAGTCAATGCGCGGGCTTGGCCAGTGTTCTTCCGCTGCCCATTTTCCGGCGTGATCCTTGTACCACGGGCGCGGCCGTTCTTCGCCGGTGATCCATACGCGGTACATGGGCTCCCGCATGATGCCGGTCTCCTCGCCACAGAGCCAATGCTTCCACCACCTCAGCGCCTCCTGCAAATATCCGATTTGGGGACCAGGATTAACCCGGCAAGGAAATGTGTGAGTCCACGGACCCATTATTGCCAGTTTTGGCGATGTAAGCCCTGCAAGCAGGCGCGCAACGGAACTAGAGTAAGAATCTTCCCATCCACATACAGCCAGAACGGCACATTCGATCTTCGTAAAATCCTCGCAGACTGAGCCGCTTTTCCAATAGGCATCGCGACGCTGGTGTTGCAACCAATGTTCTGACCATGAATGGTTCGCCTCCAGCCGCCGCCGCCAGATTTGGCGCCATTCCTCGCCAACGATCTGCGGATCCGGTGGCATCGAATTAAGCGCCAGCATGATGTTCGACCACATTTCATTTTCGGTCAGCAGCGCCCCGCCCATGTAATGAACATCGTCTGCATAACGATCATCGGTCGAACACAGGGTGATGATGGCTTTGAGCGCCGGCGGCCGAAGGGCAGCTACCTGAAGGGAATTGAATCCTCCCCAGCTGATGCCCGTCATGCCGACATTTCCGTTGCACCAGTCCTGGGCCGCGAGCCAGGCAATTATTTCGCAGGCATCGGCCTGTTCCTGCGGCAGATACTCGTCGCCGAGAATTCCACCGGAATCTCCGGTGCCGCGAATGTCGGCCCGGCAAACCGCCACGCCTTCACCAGCCAGATAGGGGTGCAGCTCGTGGTCGCGGAAGACCGTTCCGTCGCGGCGCCGGTAGGGCAGCATCTCCACCACCACCGGCACTTTTCGCGTGGTCCTCGGCTTCCAGATGGTAGCCGCGATTTTCGTGCCGTCCGCCAATACAATCCATTGCGGGTCGATAAACTCAACGTCAAATGGATACTGGTTTCGGACGGCAGCCATCGGTCGCTCCTTGTTGAACTGCAGTACAACAACGGAGAAATCCTGGCAATCGGCTGAAACAAATACGGAGTTCCGGGGAATCTTTACTGATGTAGATTTCGTGCTCGCCGGCCTTGTTCTGGTCGCGGCCGGCGCATTCTTCGCGCAGGCGGCTGCGACAGGTTTTGTGAGCCGCACATGCTATCGAAACTTGCCAGCCTCTCAGATAGTTGACTGTGGGCGACGACAGGATGGCAATCAAATAGTTTGTCATCACTGGCCGTGATCGTTACGGTTCCGGGCTCCTTGTTGGGGGAACTGGTGGAACGCACTGATGTCGTGGTGATCGGAGCAGGTGTCGTAGGTTTGGCAATCGCCCGGCAACTGAGTATCGAAGGCCGGGAAGTTCTGGTGTTCGAGCAAGCTGACACGATTGGTTCAGGTGTCAGCTCGCGCAGCAGCGAAGTCGTTCATGCCGGGCTTTACTACAATCGGGACTCGCTGAAAGCGCGGCTTTGCGTGGCTGGTAAAGAGCTACTCCGCAATTTTTGCCAGGAGCGCGCCGTGGGCTTCCAGCAATGCGGCAAACTCATTGTCGCCGGGACACCGGATCAGTTGCGGGAACTTTCCGCCATAAAAGTGCAAGGTGAGCGCAACGGCGTCAACGATCTGCGGATTATCGGTGCTGATGAGGCTCGCGCACTTGAACCCGAACTCAGCTGTGCGGGCGCACTGCTCTCGCCTTCCAGCGGAATCATCGACAGCCACCAGCTGATGTTGGCCTATCAGGGTGAGGCCGAGGCGAATGGCTGCGTGGTGCTGCTGAGAGCCCCGGTCAACCATGGCCGGGTCGCCAACGGCAGGATTGTGCTTGGCACCGGCTCGAATGAGCGGTTGGAAATCGAGGCAAGACTGGTGATCAACAGCGCCGGCCTCTCGGCGCAATCCGTGGCAAACTCCATTGAAGGCTTTGACTCTGCCTTTGTGCCACCGCTTCATCTTGCCAAAGGCAATTATTTTTCTCTGTCCGGCAAAGCTCCGT